>RFHX01000374.1 GCA_003695725.1 Candidatus Schekmanbacteria bacterium | reverse complement strand
GCATTATACAAGATACCTCTCGCTGAATAAAAAGAATTTCATATAAATAATTATGACTGAAAAAAAAGGATTGGCTTCGGTTATTGTATTAAACTGGAATGGAAAAGATTATATTGGGGAATGTTTGGATTCTCTTATTTCACAATCGTATAAGAGCATAGAGATTATCGTAGTAGATAATGCTTCCACTGATGGCTCCGCTGAAATGATTGAAGCAAAATATTCAGATAAAGTAAAACTGATTAGATTAGACGATAACAAAGGATTTGCAGGAGGAAATAATGAGGGTATTAGAAATTCTCGAGGCGAGTACATTTTGTTAATCAACAGTGATGCGGTAGCAGAATACAACTGGATTGAATCTTTGGTCAAAAGCGCAGATAGAAATCCTGAATCCGGAATGTTTGCAAGCAAAATTCTTCAGTATGACAAAAGAAAGATAATTGATAACACGGGGCATTTAATCTATGCTGACGGTTTAAACAGAGGAAGAGGGCGGCTTGAAGAGGATAGAGGGCAATATGACAGGGAAGAAGAGGTTTTTTTTGCTAGCGGATGTGCGGCTATGTATAGGAGGGAAGCATTTCCTTTCTTTCCTCCTTTTGATGAAGATTTTTTTGCCTATGGAGATGATACAGATATAGGTTTGTTATGCAGAATATACGGATGGAAATGCACATATGTACCTAATGCAGTTGTCTATCACCGCTATTCCGCTTCCACATCACCATATTCTAAACTCAAAGCATTTTATGTTGAAAGAAACAGAATTTGGATTGCCATAAAATATTTCCCCTTGTCCAATCTTGTTGTTAGCCCTATTTACACACTACTTCGTTTCATTTTTCAGGCATATGGCGCAATAAGCGGGAAGGGGGCTGCTGGAAGATTTACAGAAGAATTTTCAAAGATTGACTTATTCATAATTTTGGTAAAAGCATATGCATCAGCATTTCTTGGACTTCCAAAGATGATTGAAAAGCGAAGAATGATAAAAAAAATTTCAAAAGTAGATGCAAAACAGTTTCGCAGGTGGCTTAAAGAGTATGCGATAAGTGCGACAGAAATAGCATTAAAGGAATGAAAAGATATTATGAAAGTGCTTCTTTTAAATCCGCCTGCAAGAAAACGTGAATATGAGAATATAGTTGTCCCTCCCTTGGGGCTTGCTTATCTTTCCTCCTCTGCAAAAGCCAAGGGTTTTGATATTGAAATTCTTGACGCCTTTGCTCTTGGCATAAATTGGGACAAACTTCGGGAAGAAGTAAGAAAAATAAAACCTGACATATTGGCAATCGGAGGTATGAGTCCTGTAATCGATACCTCATTCAGGGCGGCTAAACTTTTGAGAAATGATGTGAATATGATTGTTATGGGAGGGCCTCATATTACGGCATTCGGCGAAAGAGTTTTCGAGGATTGTCCTGAAATAGATATAGGAGTTGCAGGTGAAGGCGAAATAACATTTTGCGAATTGCTCGATTATATTGAGAGGGGAAAAGATTATTCCTCGGTCAAAGGGCTCATTTTAAGAGAAGGTAAAACTCAAAGCCGAGAATTGATAGCTGATGTAGATTCAATTCCTTTTCCAGACAGGACATCCCTTCCAAATGAAAGATACCGTTATCCCTTTGCGTGGGAAGGGCCTGTTACAACTATGTTTACTTCACGAGGTTGCCCTTATCGTTGTGTTTTCTGTGACAAATCGGTTTTTGGCAGCCAATGGCGCGGCAGAAGCGCTGAAAATATCATTTCTGAAATCGAAATGATTGTAAGTGAATATGGAACTAAAAATTTCATATTTTATGATGATTTGTTTACTCTTAAGAGAGACAGGGTTCTGGAAATATGCAGTAAAATAGAGGAGCGAAAAATTGATATAAAGTGGAAATGTGAAGGCAGAGTTGACAGAATTGACAAAGAGATGCTGAAGGCAATGAAGTCTGCAGGGTGCCGTGTAATTGCCTTTGGAGTCGAAAGCGGAAATCAAAAGGGGATTGATTATCTGAAAAAAAATTTAGACCTTTCAAAGGTAAAAAATGCTTTTCAGATGGCTCGAGACGAGGGGATTGAAACAATTGCATATTTCATCCTTGGAATACCCAATGAAACCTATGAAGATGAGAAGAGGACTGTAGAGTTTGCAGTTGAAATAAATCCCACATATGCTCAATTCAGCACTCTTTCTCCCTATTATGGTACATGGATTTATGATGAGGCAGTTAAAAGAGGATGGTATAAGGAAACATCTGCAAAGAATCCTTTGGATAAAGATTTGAAAAGGCCTGTAATAATTTCAGACAATTGGAGTGAAGAAAAGCTTCAGAAGATAATCCGCTATGCTTATAGAAAGTTTTTTCTAAGGCCATCTTATTTACTAGATAGAGTCAGGGCTGTAATAAAATCGCCTACAAGGATAAAAAACTTATTCAAATCGGGATGGTCTGTTGTTAAGTGGCTTCTATCGAAAGGGTAGCTTTTTTCAGATCATTTTATTTTTGAAATATAAAATGAAATCGGAAAGGGATAGCTTCCAAATTGCTCAAGTGTCATAAGACTGACTTCTCTTATTTCTCTTTTATATCTTGAAGCATAGTAATCAAAAAATGTTTCATCATTTCCTTCAATTTTTTTCCATATTTCAATTGAAGAAGGATGGCTGACAGGGAAAACCCAAAAGATATTTTTGAAGCTATCCGCTTTTATATAACCATTTGTATATATATATATCTTTTTATTGTTGACGATTTCTGGAAGTTTTTCGTTTTGTGGTGATGTCCAAAGCCAAAGATTGGTGCTTCCCTTGTATGGATAAAATATTTCACGCCAGCCAAAAGGATAACAAATTAAGGCATTTTTAAAATTCTCTTCTATATAGTTGTAAGT
>RFHX01000373.1 GCA_003695725.1 Candidatus Schekmanbacteria bacterium | reverse complement strand
ATCCATTAGCTCTCTTTTCATTTCTTCAGTCAATTTTACTATGCCCATTTATAATTCCTCCCTATTTTATTCAAAAAACTATTTCTCTATCAAAACAGCACGCACAGGAGCGCCCTCTCTCCCTTCGAAATTCAATGGAAATGCAGAAAGGATATATTTGCCGGGAGATATTCCTGTTAGATTCAGTCCTTCAAGAAGAACTATCTCATTCGATAAAAATACATCATGGGCAGGATGTTTTTCATTTCCAAATTGCTCTACTGACAAATAATCAATCCCCACGAGCTTGACGCCGCAATCTACAAGATATTGAGCTGATTTTCCCGTAAAAAAAACATATCTTTTATCAAAATGTTTTTTTCTCCATAATTTTGAATTTCTCGTTTTAAAGAGCACTCTTTTTTCACCACTAATTTTAAATCTTTTCAAATCCTTTACATTAATCTGCTTTTCACAATCGAGCTCATATACAGCCGCATCTCCATAAAAACAATCGAGTTCAAGCTTTTCAACAGTTTTCCCATCATTTATGAAATGATAAGGCGCATCGATATGTGTGCCTGAATGCGCGCTCATTATTACTTTTGTTAGATTGCATACATCTCCCTTGTCTATTTTGTTTTTAAATCGCATTTTAACTTTCGGGTCAGTTGGCCAACCAATCATTTTTTCTCTTATAGGAAGTGAAATGTCATAGATTTTCATTTCTTCTCTCCCTTTGCATATCGTTTAAAAACACACAAAAAAGGTCGTTCTAATCTACCGGAAAAAAATGAAAAATATCCAATAATTATTTTTAACTTTCACAGAAGAGAAATGTCAATTTATTTGAAAGAGAATGAATTTTGAAAGGTATTCAGGTCATACGAATAAAGAATTGAAAGAAAAAATCACCCGCCTGCAACAGGAGGAAAGATGGCTACTCTATCACCATCTTTAAGGACTGTGTCAAGCTCGGCATGAACACCATTTACTATAATTATTTTTGTCTCCTCAACAGGTATTCCAAGATTATCAAGCAAGGACTTTATGGTAGTATTTCCGTCAATCGACATCTTATTGCCTGTCTTCAGGTCCTGTTTCGGCACATATTTTTGAAGTGTCGCATAAACTCTCACTTCAATTTCCGGCATATATCCTGCTCCATAATCTTATGAAAATAGGACCTGCCGCCCTTGATTCGAGCGGCAGGTATCTCTTTATTACAAATTAAATATCAGCCCAAACCTTGTCAAGCTCTTCCGGACTGATTCCAAACTTTACATTATGAGGCGGACATTCTTCGAGGTCAAAAAATTCAGGCAGTCTGTCGTCATTATTGTTGAATCCAGCCGCTTCATTAAATTTGCGCTCTATTCTTATTACTTCTTTCCCCATTTCAATTAAATCATCAACGGTTGCCGAACATCCATATTGGGCATTAATCATATCTGCAATTGCAGGCAAGCCCCTTTCATCATCAAGGCACGCAATAGCCACAAAGAGGCAAAGCCCTGTAGCATCAACAGCCGCAGTTGCTATCTGCATATCTCTCGAACATTCAATCTGTCCATCTGTTTTTAGAGGATCTATATCACCGCCAACTTTAAGGATATTCTGACATACCGCATAACCTGAAGTATGGTCTGCTCCCATTGTGCTTGTTGCATATGTCACACCGATTCCCTTGACAGAACGCGGGTCGTATGCAGGCAAACCCTGTCCCTTTACTACAGGCACCCTTGTAACACCAAAAACTCTGCCAGTAACTGCTGCACCTTGACCAATTATCCGACCAAGAGGTGTTTTTTTGCCAACTTCTTCTAAAAGCTTAATAAATGATGCACCATTACCGAATTCTGCTAATCCTGCCTCCGCTGCCACTGCAAGAGTTACACCTGCTTCGATTGTGTCAAGCCCTATATCATTGCAAAGTCTATTCATTGTCGCTACATCGTCAAGATTGTCAACCTCGAGGTTTCCTCCGAGAGACCATGCCGTTTCATACTCAATTGGAGCACAAAAGGATTTCCCATTCTTATCAGGATAGATATTTGAACATCTGATTACACATCCGGGATGGCATACATGAGTTGCTTTGCCTTCACCGCCGCGTTCTTTGCAAATTTCTGCAATTTTTTCTCCGCTTATATCTGCCGCTTTTTCAAACCTTCCTCTTCTAAAATTCTTTGTTGGAAAACCGCCTGCTTCATTGAGTATGTTCACTAAGACAGCTGTGCCATAATTAGGAAGCGCTTCACCAGTTACAGGATGTTTAAGAAGGACTTGACTGAATGTCTTTGCGGCTTCTTTGAACTTCTCTTCATCTTTTATTGGGACCTTATCTGCGCCTGTATCATCAGCAACTATTGCTTTAATCTTTTTTGAACCCATTACAGCGCCAAGGCCCCCTCTTCCTGCATATCTACCAGAACCTCCCTCAGGGTCTGATACTGAAATTCCGGCATTAGCCATCTTCTCTTCACCTGCAGGACCTATGCTGATTATTCCAGCTTTGTTATACTGTGCCTGAAGTTTTGCAACAGTCTCATAAGTTCCTTTACCTGCCAAATCACCGGCATCTACAAGCTCTGCTTTATCCTTCGTAACAACGAGAACACGAAATTTGTCATCTTTCGGTTCGCCTTCAATTATAATTGCCTTTACATTGTTTCGCGCAAGTTTCTGGCTTGCCGTACCTCCAACATTCGATTCCTTGATTGTCCCTGTAAGAGGGCTCTTACCGCCAAAAGACATTCTGCCTGAGCATGCGGCGGCAGTGCCGCTCAAAACGCCGGGAGCGGCTATCAGCTTATTCATTGGACCAAGCGGGTTGCATGTAGGAGGAACTTCATCTGCCACAATCCTCGATGT
Source organism: Candidatus Schekmanbacteria bacterium (assembly GCA_003695725.1). Classification (NCBI taxonomy): domain Bacteria; phylum Candidatus Schekmaniibacteriota; species Candidatus Schekmanbacteria bacterium. The sequence continues at coordinate 1,882 of RFHX01000373.1, read as the reverse complement.
TAAACTTCTGCCTCCCAGCATCTGATACTTCTCAGGGCATTTTTCTTCTTTTACTTCTAAAGTGCCGACATTAACTCTAATAATTCTATCCATAATAATCCCCCTTCAATTTAGTGTATATAAAACAGAGCAAATCCTTTAGTTTATTTTCAAAAAGCACAAAATTATCGAATGAATACTCGATATTAAATAATAGAAAAGCCATAAGGCGTCAAGATATTTCTTAATGTTGTCAAGGCAAAGTAGAAATATCCGTTTGCTTCGGCTGTATCTTGTCCGAAAGGGACACCTAATATCGTCACGAACTCGTGACAGCGGCAAGTTCTTTTATAGTTTTCTTAAGTCCTGATAGATTTGAATTAAGTTTTAGAGCAGTGCTATAATGCTCTATAGCTTCTTTAAGTAACCCCATAGACTGATAGACATAGCCTAAATTATTATGCGCTTCATAAGAATTTGGATTAATCGTCAATGCCTTCTCATAACAATTGATTGCTTTCTTCATTAGCCCCTTAACCTGATATGCATAAGCAAGATTATTATATGCTTCATAGTAATCCGGCTTGAACCTAATAGCCAAATTGTACTGCTCTATAGCTTTATCCATTAACCCTTTTGTCAGAAAAGCAATGCCCAAATTATTATATGCATCCGGAAAGTTAGGCTTTATCTTGATTGCTGTTTTATATTTCTCTATTGCTTCGTCTGTCATTCCCTTCATTTGATATGAGACTCCTAAATTATTATTTATATCTGCAATACTTGGATTAAGTTTTAAAGCAATCTTATAACGCTCTATTGCCTTATTAATTAAAATACTGTTGTGATATGCAAGATTTAAATTCGTGTATGCATCTACGGATTGAGGGTTAAGGACAATGCCTTTTTTGAAACATTCGATTGCCAAATCTACCATCCCCTTTTCTATATAAATAAGCCCCAAATTATTGTAAACATCCGGAAATTCGGGATTAATTTTTAAGGCATATTGATATTGTTCAAACGCCTGATCAACTAACCCCTTCATATGATATGCAACACCTAAATTATAATGGGCATCGAAAAAATCCGGATTTATTTTTATTGCAGTTTTGAATTGATTTTCTGCCTCTTCAAAATAACCTTTTATTTGATAGGCAATTCCGAGGTTATTATGCACATCAGGGTAATTAACATTTTCTTTAAGTACATTTTGATACTCTGCTATTGCTTGATCGACATCCCCTTTATCAATATATAAATTCCCAAGATTATTATATGTTTCAAAAGAATAAGGATCATATTTTATTGCAAGTTTACATTCATCTATCGCTTTATCAATAAGCCCTTTTTTTCTATATACTAACGCCAGGTTGCCATGAGCATCTGAAAAATCTGGGTTGATCTTTAAAGCAAATTGAAACTCTTCCATTGCTTTTTCATTTAACCCTTCATTGAGATAACCAACACCAAGATTATTGTGAGGGCGTTCTTTGTCAGGAGATTTATTTACCGTATCTGCCCAAATGGAAGTTACACTTCCATATATTTTATTGCGATCAATAGTTCCAAAAATTAATAGAAGAATCATTAAATAAAATAAACTCATTGAGATCTTTCTATACTTAAACTTATAAAGCGAGATTATTATTGCAGAAAAGAAAAAACTTAATGCGCAAAGGGGTAAATACATCCAGCGCTCAGCCATAAGATCTTTGAGTCGAATCAGTAAATGTGGAGAAATCGTAATTAAAAACCATAGAATAGAAAATGATAATATTCTTTGCCTGCGAAACGTTAACAAAACAGCAAGTAGTAGAATAATCCAAACTGAAATTCCAAAAATAAATTTAGCATCCAAGAAGGAATTGATAAGCAGATAGACATGGTCAATGTTTAAGTT
>RFHX01000372.1 GCA_003695725.1 Candidatus Schekmanbacteria bacterium | reverse complement strand
GGGATAGTGTATATATATGCTGAATGCTTCCATATTAAACAATTTTACTTTATATCAAGATTGAATTATAAAAAAAATATGTATAATTTTGATCTTCATATACACAGCACGCTTTCCGACGGAGAGCTTTCTCCTTTCGATATTGTGCAAATGGCAAAAAGGAATAATGTCAAAATTCTTGCCATAACTGACCATGACATAGTATCAGAAAAGAATGAAATAATTCCATTGTTAAAAAAGCATTCTATCGAATTCCTTCATGGTGTGGAAATAAATTGCAGCCATAAATCACTTCGTCTTGAAGTGCTTGGTTACAATATCGACCCTTCAAACAAGAAATTGTCCAAGAAATTACAAGAGATGCGAAATTATAGGGAAAAGAGGGCTAAATTGATGATAAAAAAACTGAAGGACAAGGGCTTTGAAATTTCAGTAGAGAGGGTATCAGAGATATCAGGATACGGCACAATAGGTAGGCCTCATATAGCAAAAGCTCTCCTTGAACAAGGATATGTAAAATCATTAAATGAAGCATTCAGAAAATATCTGGGAGACAATTCTCCTTACTATGTAAAAAGAATGAAACTTGAAGCGGCTGAAGCTATTGCACTGATAAGAGATGCGGGAGGTATTCCCGTGCATTCACACCCGGGTTTTTTCAAAACTAAGAATATCAAGAATCATTTGATAGAGCTGAAAAAACTTGGTCTAATGGGTGTAGAGGTGTTCTATCCTTATCCAGCCCAACTATCACTTTACAATTCGAGCAGGATAAAACTTACTCCAAAAAAATATGAAAAATATCTTCTTTCTCTCTGTGAAGAGCTTGACTTGATTCCAACAGGAGGTACAGATTTTCACGGGGGAGAAAGTTATGAAAAGCTTCTTAAAAAGATATCTCACGGATTCGAAAAAGTTGCAGAGTCAGGATTTCTAAAATCTTGCATTTAAAGATCTCGTTCAGAGAAAGATTACCATTTCATTAGGATTGAACCCCAACTCAGACCTCCGCCAAAAGCAGACATCAAGACATAGTCGCCTTCTTTGATTTTTCCTTCCTCCACCGCTTCATTGAGAGCCATAGGTACAGAGGCAGCAGAGGTATTGCCATGCTTGTGAATTGTTACGATTATCTTTTCTTCGGGTATCTTAAGCCTTTGGGCAACGGCATCGATTATCCTTTTATTTGCCTGATGAGGTACAAAAATATCTATGTCTTTGGGTTCGAGATTGTTTGTTTCAAGTGCATCTCTACAACATTGTTCCATTGCTCTTACGGCTATTTTGAAGGTTTCTCTTCCCTTCATTTTGACAAAAGGAAGTCGCTTTTCAATTACTTCCATCGAGCAAGGATTGCGCGACCCGCCACCCGGCATCTGAATAAGATGAGAATAGCTGCCATCTGAGTAGATGTGGGTTGATAGGATTCCTCGGCTTCCCTTTTCTGCGGAAACCACTGCCGCACCTGCTCCGTCTCCAAAAATTACACAAGTTGTGCGGTCAGTATAATCTATGATTTTGCTCATTACCTCAACACCAATGACAAGGACTTTTTTGAACTTTCCTGCTTTTATAAAACTGTCTGCAACTGTAAGGGCATATATGAATCCTGAACAAACAGCTGCCACATCGAAAGCTGCTGAATTTTTGATTCCCAGATTTTTTTGTACGAAGCAGGCAGTTGGAGGAAAGAACATATCAGGAGTAATTGTTGCACAGATGATTGCTTCAATATCTTTTGCTGAAATGCCTGATACTTTTATTGCTTTTTTTGCCGCTTCTGTTGCAAGGTCAGACGATGCCATTTCAGGAGGGGCAATATGCCTTTCCTTTATTCCTGTCCTTTCCGTAATCCATTCGTCGCTTGTATCCAGAATTTTTTCAAAATAAGCATTGTCATAAATTTTTTCAGGCAAATATGCTCCTGTTCCAATAATTCTCGCATTTATTTTAGCCATAATGTAAAGAAATCCTCATTTAAATTTTTTATGGAAAGAAATAATCGCACCTTTTTATTAAAAAAAAATTTAGGTGTCAAGGATGGGCTGTTATAACTACATAAAAATGCTGGTTTTGATTTGGCTTTCTGTATGAATTATAAATTTGATAGCATCTTCCTTTACACCTCTTAGCAGGTAATTTTTTAGTCACGATAATTTTTTTGATAAAAAAAGAAGAGGAAAGGATTGGCTTGACAAAGTGTAATCATTAAATTACATTTGGGCATCCTAAGATTGGTATATTCTTTAGAGCTATGGTGGGCGTAGCTCAGTTGGTAGAGCGCTGGACTGTGGATCCAGTTGTCGAGGGTTCGAGCCCCTTCGCCCACCCTTCAGTGTTCAAAAAATTCGCATTTCATACCAACTTTTTTTGCCACACTTCATTTGATTTGATACTAATATTCATATATAGTTGGGACAAATGAAACCACTAATTGCAATAGTAGAGGATGAGCCGGATATAGCAAAGCTTATCTCCATCAATTTGGAAAAATCAGGATATCGTACACAAATCTTTCCTGATGGGGACAGCTTTTTGAAAACATTGAAAAATAGCCCTCCCCACCTTGCAATTTTAGACCTTATGCTTCCTGATATCGATGGACTCGAGATATGCAAATATTTAAGAAACAACAAAGATTTAAAATCCTGCAAAATAATTATTGTTACTGCGAAGGGAGATGAAATTGACAAGGTATTAGGGTTGGAACTAGGTGCAGATGACTATGTAACAAAACCGTTTTCACCGATAGAATTGACAGCAAGAGTAAAGGCAGTGCTAAGACGCGGTAATGATGAAGAAAGGGAAGGCATTTATTTCATAAAGGATGATGTTGAAATTGATGAGGAAAAATTTATTGTTAAGGTCAAAGGTAAAAAGATAGAGCTTACAACGACTGAATTCAAAATTCTTCTCTTACTTGCTAAAAACAAAGGCAGAGTTTTTTCTAGACAGCAAATCTTGGATAATTTATGGGGAGATGATAAAGTTGTTGTTGACCGCACTGTTGATGTCCATATACGCCATCTGCGGGAAAAACTTGGCAGGGCATCGAAGTTTATTAAAAACATTAGAGGCGTTGGCTACAAATTGGAAGAATGATTAAATCTTTTTTCGGAAAAATCTTTGCAGGTTATACCGTCATAACAATCCTCATTGTTTCTTTTATTCTTATCTTTTCTTTTAACATTATAAAAGGATTTTATCTTAATTTTCTTGAAAATGACCTTGCCAAAATTGCTGATTCTTTAATGCCAATAGTCAAAAAATATTATGAAAAGGAGGAACTTCAGAAATTAGATAGCTTTGTCAAAAATATGGGGAAAAAGATTGGTACACGAATTACTGTAATCAATAACGAGGGTATAGTATATGCTGATTCTGAAAAAGACCCAAATGTAATGGAGAATCACCGGACTCGCGATGAAATAATAAAAGCACTTGAAGGTGAAAGGGCTACTTCTCTGCGGTTTAGCAACACTGTTAAAGAAGAAATGCTTTATTTGGCTATACCGATAAAAGAGGAAGATCAAATTGTCGGTGTTTTAAGAGTAAGCATATATCTCAAGGATATCAATTCGTTTTTAAGAAATCTTAAAATAAGAATTTTGGAAGCAACTGCATTTATTCTGCTTGCATCCTTTCTTCTTTCCCTATTGATTTCCAAAAGTTTTACAAAACCTATTGATGAAATCGTCTCTACCTCTAATAGACTTGCTGAAGGGGATTTAAGTTCGAGAATAATTTTAAAAGGGAATGATGAGCTAAATAATCTGTCTTCGAATTTAAATTCAATGGCAGAAAAAATAGAGAAATCATTTACAGAGCTTCGGTCAAAAAAGGAAGAATTGACGACTATCATTTCTTCTTTGAATGAAGGTTTACTTGTCATAGATGATGAAGATAAAGTCGTTATAGCAAATGAAAGTTTAAAAAAGGTATTGAAACGAGATATTGATGCAGGAAGGTATTATTGGGAAATTATAAGAAATCCCATTCTGAAAGAATTAATTGAGGAAACTAGAAAAAAAGGTGAAAATTTGACATCAGAGATTGTGATTGAGGACACTGATTTTTTTGTAAGTTTGTCGCCTGTATTATCGGAGAAAAGAATTGCCTTGGTTTTTCAGGATATCAGTGAAATCAGAAAACTTGAACTCATCAAAAAAGACCTTATATCCAATGTTTCTCATGAATTACGCACGCCTTTGACAGCAATAAAGGGTTTTGCTGAAACATTGCAAGATGATGTTGAAGGTTCGGCAAAGGAATATGTTGAAATTATTAGAAGTCATACAGAACGATTGATAAATATAGTGGAGGACCTTCTACTGCTGGCAAATCTTGAAGAAAAAAACGATACTTTAAATTATGATAAGATTGAAATCAATGAATTGATAGAAAGAGTGGAACAACTTTTCCGAAAAAAAGCACAAAGGAAGGGGTTGAATCTAATCTTGAATCTTTCCGATACAAATCCAGTAGCTAACATTGATGAATTCAAAATAGAACAGATGCTGATTAATCTCATTGACAATGCCATAAAATATACTGAAGAAGGATTGGTTGAAATATCAACAAAATCAGAAGCTGGCAGGGTAATTATAAAGATTAAAGATACGGGCGTTGGAATTTCGGAAGAAGAAATTCCCAGAATTTTTGAACGATTCTATGTAGCAGATAAATCGCGTTCAAGAAAATTTGGTGGTACAGGATTAGGGCTTTCGATAGTTAAACACATTGTGCTTCTCCACAATGGCACAATAGATGTAAAGAGCGCACCAAATAAAGGCACCACCTTTACCATTACATTGCCAAACTGATTTTTTATCAAAAAAATATTTAAAGAATTAACACAAAATTAACATTCCTCTAATTCTCCCTTAATTGTCCATTGTTAAAAATCCCTCAAAAAGTAAGCTCCTCTTCTTCGGAAAAAGAAAGGAGGTGAGTTGAAAAGAAGAATTAAGAACGGGGAAGAGTGAAGAAGACAGATTTAAAACCTTAAACAGGAGAAAGTAATGCAGCGGATTAAGATTTTATTCCTTTTGATTTTTGCTCTTTCGTATCCACTTGTATCGTTTGCAAACCCCCTTGACATCCTTGTAAAAAAACTTGTTGAGAAAAAAATAATTTCCAAAGAGGATGCAAAAGAGATACTTGCAGAGGTAATGGAGGAAGAAAAATTACAGAATGAAAAAGAGAAGATACAAGTTTCTGAAATAAGAAAGCAAGTGAAAGAAGAAATAGAAAATTCACAGGAATCGCTAAAAGAGAAAATACTTCCTCGATGGGTTAAAAATACCAAATTTAGCGGTGATATGCGTCTCAGATATGAAAGGCAGGAGAGCGAAGAAAACAGCAGAGAGAATGTTGACCGCCATAGAGGAAGATTTCGTTTACGGTACGGTTTTGAGACGACAATCAATGAGAAAATTAAGTTAGGATTAAGATTTGCATCTGGAAGCGGTGAGCAAACTTCTACAAATCAAACATTTCAAGACACCTTTGATCAAAAGAATCTTTGGATTGACAGAGCATATATTGAATACAAACCCTACAAGGAATTTGCCTTGATTGGAGGCAAAATGAAAAATCCTTTTTATACAACTGATCTGGTTTGGGATCCTGATATTAATCCTGAGGGAGTTGCATTAAATTTTATCAAAGACTTCGGCAACTCAACATTCTTTGTAAGGGCTGGCTTTTTCCCTATAGATGAGTCGAGTTCAGATTCAAACGATGTTTCTTTATACGGAATTCAGGGAGGCTTTAGTTCTAAATTATTTGGTATGGATATAAAGGCTGCTGCCGCATATTATGATTGGCACAATATGAAGGGGGCAAAACTTGAAGATATCAGCCCATCGAAGGAAAAGGATACCAACAGCTTGATTATTTCAGATGATGGAGCACGAATTTTTAAATACAATTATAGAATAATTCAGCCAACTTTTGAAATTACTCCGCTAGTATTCAACGCTTTTGAAAGAAGATTTCCTGTGAAAATTTATTGTGATTTTGTCAACAATATTGTAGGCGATGTATCGGACAATACAGGTTGGCTTGCAGGAATAAAAGTAGGGGAAATAAGCAAACCGGGAGATTTCGAAATATCATATAATTACAGAGAGCTTGAGAAGGATGCTGTGCCGGCGATTACGACTGATTCGGACTTTCATGGCGGAGGAACGAATGCAAAGGGGCATAAGATTTCAGTCAAATACTCTCTTATGAAAAATACAATCATAGGTTTTACGCTTTTCAATACCCGTTCGCAGGAGAAAAAGGATAATCTAAAAATAAATTGGCTGCAAGCTGACTTAATCGTAAAATTTTAACTATATATTGAGGAGATATTGCAATGAAGATATCAAAATTCCTTTTCTATACAATTTGCATTCTTTCCCTTATTATTGTGCCAATTTCAAGTGCACGAGCTTCAGAAAACGACCTTCTCGGGGCAGGCGCCACTTTTCCATATCCACTTTATTCTAAACTTTTCGATGTCTATTACAAAAAGACAGGGGTTAGAATCAACTATCAATCAATAGGTTCAGGGGGAGGTGTAAGGCAGATTTTCAGTAAAACAGTCGATTTTGGAGCATCAGACGCTTTTCTCTCGGATGAAGAACTCAAGAAAGCCCCTGCAGAAATTATTCATATTCCCACTTGTCTTGGTGCTGTAACAGTAAGCTACAACATAATTGGGGACCCTCAGATAAAACTTACACCATCTCTTTTGGCTGATATTTTTATGGGGAAAATTACCAAGTGGAATGACATAAGGATTCAAAATATCAATCAGGATGTAAAATTGCCTTCACTAAAAATTGTTGTTGTCCATCGCTCTGACGGAAGCGGGACAACTGCAATCTTTACTGATTATCTTTCCAAGGTCAGCATTGAATGGAAACAGAGAGTAGGAGCAGGAAAATCTGTAAGGTGGCCCGCAGGTATCGGCGCTAAAGGAAATGAGGGAGTTTCTGGAATGATTAAACAAATCCCAGGAACGATTGGCTATATCGAGCTTGCTTATGCTATGCACAACAGAATGAAAACAGCTGCCATTCAAAATAAAAGCGGAAAATTTATACTACCAACTCTTGAAAGCACAAGTCTTGCGGCTAACACAAATATTCCAGATGATACGCGTATTTCAATAACAGATACGGATTCACCAGATGGCTATCCGATTTCCGGCTTTACATGGATACTCGTCTATAAAAATCAGAATTATAAAGGGCGCTCATTTCTAAGAGCAAAAAACTTGGTAAATCTCCTATGGTGGATAATCAATGAAGGACAGACATTTACTAAGCCTCTTGATTATGCACCTCTTCCTGAAAAGGCTAAAAAGAAAGCCGAGAAGCTGATAAAGTCAATCACTTATGGGAATGAAACTATACTGAAGTAACTTTTTTTAATATTTCCTCAAACCAATAGATTGAGAAAATTAACAGAATCTTAACAGAAGCTTAACCCTAAATTTATACCTGAATTCTATGATTCAATTAGTACAATTTTAAAAAGGTAAAGAAGATTATATGCAGACAAGAGGCGATACCTTTTTTAAAAATGTCCTTTTTATATCGGGCATTTCTATTGTTGTCATTTTGGCAGCAATATTCCTTTCGCTTCTTCTGAGCTCTTCTCTTTCCATTAAGACATTTGGCATAAAATTTCTTTTGGGACGCGAATGGGACCCTGTTCAAAAAAATTTTGGCGCTCTTCCCTTTGTGTTAGGCACAATTCTAACTTCATTTCTTTCTCTTATTATTTGTGCTCCTTTTGCTATAGCTATTTCTCTTTTTCTCGGAGAATATTTTGCAAAAGGTAAGATTTCAACGCTTGTGAGCACAATGATTGAGCTGTTGGCAGGCATACCTTCTGTAATCTATGGTTTTTGGGGGTTGTTCGTAATTGTGCCTCTCGTGCGTGATTTGGAAATAAAATTCAATATTATCCCCTATGGAGTTGGAATATTCACAGCCTCAATCATTCTTGCCATTATGATTATTCCTTATGCGGCGTCTATTTCAAGAGAAGTTATCACAATGGTCCCTTCAAACCTGAAGGAAGCCGCATACTCATTGGGTGCAACAAAATATGAAGTAATTAAAAAGATAATAATTCCTTATTGTCGCTCAGGAATCTTTGCAAGTATGCTTCTTGCACTTGGGAGGGCTTTAGGTGAGACAATGGCTGTCACTATGGTAATTGGCAATTCGAATGATTTGCCTCAAAACATTTTTTCTCCTTCAAATACAATGGCAAGCGTCATTGCTAATGAATTTGCAGAGGCATCAGGCGATATTTATCTTTCTTCTCTGATAGAAATTGCACTTTTGCTATTAATAATAACCTTTTTAATCAATATAGCAGGGAAATTTGTTCTCAAAAGGTTGAGCGTTGTATGAATATTAAGGAAGAAAGAAAGATAACTCTTAGAATAATAAAGGATTTTTTCTTTAAAGTAGTTGTTGGTGTAATTTCCATAACATCAATTCTGCCTCTTTTTTTGATTCTCTTTTATATCATAAAAAGAGGTATTTCATCTATTAGTTGGAATTTTCTGACCAATCTTCCAAAGCCCGTAGGAGAGATAGGCGGAGGTATCTCAAATGCAATCGTTGGGACGATATTGCTTGTGTTGGTTGCCTGTGTAATTTCTATCCCTTTGGGAGTTTTGGTAGGGTTGTATATTTCAGAAGAGAAGAAGGGAAGATTGGCTGCGGTGGTAAGTTTGTGCGCTGAGTCGCTACAAAGTATTCCTTCTATCGTCATAGGTATTATAGCCTACATTTGGATTGTCAAGCCAATGGGACACTTTTCAGCATTCTCAGGAAGTGTTGCACTTGCATTGATGATGTTGCCTATTGTCGTTAAGGCAGCAGAAGAGACATTGCTTCTACTTCCCGATACATTGAAGGAAGCATCTCTTGCCCTTGGTGTGCCCTATTACAAAACAGTTTTAAAAGTTATTCTCCCGGCAGGTTTTAGTGGTATAATGACAGGAATCCTTCTCGGAGTAGCAAGGATTGCTGGTGAAACAGCGCCACTTTTATTTACCGCTTTTGGAAATCCCTTTATGAATTTGAATATTTTGAAGCCAGTCCATTCTTTGCCTCTCTTAATATTTACTTATGCAATAAGCCCTTATGAAGAATGGCAGAAGCTTGCATGGGGTGCATCACTTGTCTTGATATTTTTAGTGCTTCTTCTTAATTTAATCTCTAAAGTGATAGTGAGAAGATGGAAAATCCAGTTTTGAAGATAGAAGACTTTTCAGCTTCTTATGGTGAAAACATCATCGTAAAAGATATAAATCTTGAAATACCAAGAAATAGTGTTACTGCCATTATGGGGCCCTCAGGCTGCGGAAAAACCACTCTTATACGGTGCATAAATAGAATGCATGAATTGACACCGGGCGCAACCTCGAAAGGAAAGATTTATTTGAATGGGAAGGACATCTATACCTTTAATCCTATTGTATTGAGGAGAAAGATTGGAATGGTTTTTCAAAGGCCAAATCCATTTCCAACAATGAATATTTATGATAATGTCATTGCGGGATATAAACTCAATGGTATCAAGCTTTCCAAATCTGCAAAAGATAAGATTGTAGAAGAGTCATTGCGAAAGGCTGCAATGTGGGATGAGGTTAAAGACAATCTTTATAAGCAGGGGACTTTTCTTTCAGGCGGTCAACAGCAAAGACTGTGTATTGCAAGGGCGTTAGCAATGAATCCCGAAGCTCTTCTTCTCGATGAGCCAACATCTGCCCTTGACCCAAAGGCAACGGCACGGATAGAAGAATTGATCAGCGAGCTTAAGAAGAATATTACAATTGTAATGGTGACACACAATATTGCCCAAGCTGCCCGGATATCGGATTATACTGCTTTCCTTTATCTTGGAGAGTTAATAGAATTTGGTACAAGTGAGAAAATGTTTACGGTGCCTGAAAATAAGATGACGGAGGAATATTTAACAGGAAAATTTGGATAAGAGAAGAGGTAAGC
>RFHX01000371.1 GCA_003695725.1 Candidatus Schekmanbacteria bacterium | reverse complement strand
CAGTGTTGTAATTTCAAATAGAGAGGCATCAAAAACATCGGTATTCCGCCTGTCAGTACCTATTCTATAATCTGTATTTGCTTTTTCAATAGGTACTGACAGGCGGAATACCGATGTCTTTGATGCCTCTCTATTTGAAATTACAACACCGCTTATAGAAGGTGATTTCCCATCAAATTCAAACTCAATATCCTTCTGTTTAGAGATGTTTTTGATAAGATTTTTGGCTTTACTCTTATGAATATAGAATTTTTCTAGTCCAGAAATCGAATCGCTCAATAAAAAGAACATAGTGCTTAAAAAATTTTCTTTTTTGCCTATTTGAATGAGAATTGTTTCTTCCGCAGAAATTGTTAAGTTAGTAATGAATTTACTGTCCTTTTCAGAAAAAGAGCCAATTTTTTTTCTTGTCAAATCATAATAATGAAGCTCTTTTGTCTCCAATCTTTTAAATAGTTCCTTTTCTACTTCGAAGGTAAAAGTAATTTCCTTATTAGTAGGATTGAAAATTGTGAAATAAATGTTCCTGTTCGAATTACCGAATCTCTCAATATTGAGCGATGAATTTGATGCATTGGCATATGGTATTGGCCTCCATCCGGATGATGAGAGGAGCCTTATTAGAGGTATATATTTTTTATAGAAGGGACGAAGTTTTTCATACTTTTCTGGTTCTTTGAATGGAAGAGCTCCCGGATAAACAGCAAAAGCCAAGCATTTCATAAAACATCTTGATATGTCTTTTTCCGTTAATCTTCCTTCGATTAGATTTCGGTCTATGAATGAGAGAGTTTTTTGTGGAGATATAGCGCGCAAATAATGGAAATTCTCAATTGGTTGGTCAGAAGAATATTCTCCTGCTCCAAGAATGTCTATAATATTATAGTAGAATGTATGCATTGGAGACCATAGATTGGCTAAAGTGAGTCCTCCCTCAACTTTTGTTATTTGGGAAATCTTCGTAGCAAGCTCAATTGAAGGAAAAAGCCCCAGTTCAATGGGCTTCCCTGTTTCATAGCTGAAACAAAGGGGAATATCTGCATATTGAAAATGGCTTTTTTTATAGTCTTCTTTTATAGCCAATCTTGCAGGTACAACTGAATCGATATATTGACCTGCTATGAACTTTTTGTTTTTACTTCTTTCCTGCCTGAAGGAAACACGTTCGACAACCAATTTCCCATAGGGAAGTTCGGGATCTGGATTTGTATATAGATAAGGCCTGTATCTTCCAATATAATATTGTCCATTTTCATCTTCCATTGCTGATTCAATTGCAGCAACGGCATAATTTTTTTTGCCATGAGCAGTGTCAAAAGATTTTCCTTTTGTAAATTTTGGCGACTTGATTTTTTTGACAATATCTTCATAGGACACATCTTCTGGTATTCTATTTGGACTTCCCTTTTTACTCCATTGAATACCTATGCCATATGGCTCTTGATAAAAGAAGGGGATGATTCCGTAATATCTGTCAAAGAAAAGTGTTTTCCCTATGGTTATGTCAAACATAAAACCAAAATCTTGAGGGAATAGAATCTTTTTTGGTTCAAGCCATGCAAACCAAATGCCTTCTTTAGTCTTGTATTTTTCAAAAGCAGAAGGAAATATTTTATAAAATTTCTCAGCGGTTTTTCTTAGTCCCCATTTTGATTTTTGTCCAAAAATAAGGAATCTAAAATTATATTGTGATGGAAATTTTTTAGTTTCTGGACTTATGCCGCAATCGAATTCAATAAAATATCCATCTTCATTTGAGTAGCCCGTACGAAAGATTCTTGGTCTATCAGGAGGCAGTGCAAATGCAATGCCCATCTGTCCGGTTTCTATTAGTGAGAAGGGATATATTGAAAAAAATCGCTCTTTCCCCAGTTTGTGCCAATTGGAATAGATTTCATTATTTACTATTTTTCTTTTCTTGGAAAAGGAATCATACCAATATAGATTTTTCGATTCAATCGGCAGGGCAAATCTTATAATAGCTGAGAATTCTTTATTGTCTGTGGTTTCAATATTCCCATCGCACTGTATATAGCTGTTTCTTTTTATAAATTTAAAATTGTATAAAAGAGCATTTTTTTCTCCAACCAATTCAATTTTATCTTCATTATCAAATTTTGCAGTCAAATCGACAGGGACAAATCGATGATTACCTACTTTATAGATGGACAAATATTTGCATATGAAAAGCTTTGTAAAATTTGAAGCTGTCAGATTGAGAGAGAGATATTTACAACCTTCCGATTGCTGAAAACTAAACCTTTTTCTTGTCGATTCATTGCCTTTAATAACTCGAGTTTTGGAAAATCTAAAATAAATAGGTTTTTCTCTCTTTATTTCATTTTTTTCTGAATCATATTCTTTAACAAATAATGAAATAAATGCTTGTGGTTTTCCCCTAATAATAGCTGAGATTTCTATATTTATTTTTTCAGCATCAGATATTTCAATCAATGATGTTGTGAGAATGCTATTATTTGTAATAGAGACTTGCCTATTTTTTCTAACAATTGTTTCTTTGATTTTCCATTCTCCATCAAGATATAGAATTGGCGCTTCTGCATCCGCTAAAACAATCTCCTTAGATTTATT
>RFHX01000370.1 GCA_003695725.1 Candidatus Schekmanbacteria bacterium | reverse complement strand
GAAGACCTTTCAGATGCCCTGAAGGTCCTTGTTAAGACTTACAGCAATATAGACCCCTATCCTCATAAATTTTACGATGCCCTTGTAAAGGTGCACTTGAGAAACCTCGATTTTTCTGTGAGAAAGGGGATTGATAAGGAATTTGTTGAACATTATACGAATGTACTGAATCCTGTTATAGAAAGGCATATCAAACCGGCAATTCAAAGGACAGGAAATAAGGATTTCTATTTATGGGGCATATTTGAAAGAACAAGTTGTTCATATCAGTTGTATGAACATATAGATATCAAAAAGAATGAGCGTTCTTTTCCCTGTCCTTATAAGGATATCCTTGAAAATATCCAAAAATATCTTGGCACATATGAGATTGAATGGAAGGATGTCTGCAACAAGTGGTGCATTCCTGTATGGGAAAGATTTGCTGAAAAAGCCGGCGTTAAAATGAAGGCGGAGCCGGGGGAAATCTGCAAGGTCAGAGTATTGTAAATTACACTGAGAGAAGAATAGTTTCTACAATCTTACTATATCGTCATTACAGTACAAGGAGAGGAATAGAAGCATATATTCCTTCATATGTCGTGTCAGAAGAAAGTTGTGACGCACATGCTCTTTGCCATTTTCACCAAGGCGTTTAGCTAATTCAGGTGAATTGAGTATTTGTTTTAAGGCAAAAGCCGCTCCTTCGATTGAATGGCAAAGCATACCAGTGTGTTTGTGTTTTATCTGAAGAGGTATTCCACCAACATTGGATGCAACTACCGGTTTAGCTTTCCAAAGGGCTTCGGAAACAGTTAATCCAAAGCCTTCTTTGATGGATTTTTGTAGGATGACAGTAGAAATCCTCTGAATGGCATTGATAACGATGTCATCCTGTGGCAAGAGTAGTATGAGTATATCCTTGTCTCCATCAGCTCTATTTTGCACTTCTTCAAGGACCTGTAGTCCTTCAGGGTCATCTGTAGCAGTACCGCCAGCTAAAATAAGGCGGCAGTCGATATGTCTTTTTACCTGCCTATATGCATCGATAACTCCTACAGGGTCTTTCAGTCTGTCAAAACGGGATATTTGAGTAATTATTGGTTTGTCAGTCGGTATATTGTATTTTTCCACTACCTTATCTATAACATCCTGTGGAAGCTCTTTATTTTTATCACTCAATGGGTCAATGGAAGGAGAAATCATAAATTGTCTTATTGGAAGTTTCTGTGAAAATACAGGCGCAGAAAAGACTGATGAATCATAGTTAACAATAAATTGCATTAGAAAATTCCAAACTGATTGTTCGGGATTTGAAACATCGATGTGACATCGCCATATCCATTTATTGTCATTTTTCTTTTTTACCAATGCTATGGGCTGAGGGTCATGAATAAATACTATATCCCCCTTGATTTCCATTTTTTTTATATTTTCTTCACTCGTTGCAAGAAATGTTTCAAAGTCCTTCTGAATTATATTGACCTTACTGCCGTGAAGCGCATTGTGAAATTTTTTTGTTACATCAAAGAACTCTGGATTGCCATCTATTACATCCCATTCGGCGTTGACACCTATTTCTCGAAGAAGCGGAATCATTCTATTTAGTATTTCAGCAACTCCGCCCCCAACAGAAGTGGAATTTACATTTTGTATCACTTTTCCGTTAAGTTTTTCGGAGAGCAATTTCAAATCATCGATTACTGCCTGTCCAACAATTGGTATATATTCATCTATTTTTGCCATTGTTAACCCTTGTCATTTTCAATTATTTCGATTATTGCAGACCTCAAATTTTCAAGTGTATATGTATACGGATCTAATTTAGCAATTTTGTCAGCTAACCCTTTGTTCCATACTGATGTTTCAAACCAATATGAAAAATCATTTGTTCCTCTTTCAAGCCTCAGGCGTGCCTCAAAGATATGAAAGTAAATCGAATCAATAGTTATCTTTTTGAGAATTTCAAGAAATTCTTTAGTATTATGTGCTTTATATTTTGTAGGAATAATAAAACTCACTGATTTGACAAAGTCGAATTCCTCTCCTTTTCTTGCAAATTTGAGTTTAGCCATTGGGTTTTCATTGAGATAATTTTCGATTGTAGATATTATCTTTTCCCGCAGACTTCTGATTGTTGAAAACTCTATCGTATCTATGCTTGCAAGTTTTTCTGCAAGCTCATCCTCATTGAGAGCTTCTTCTACCCAAAGGGCAAAATCATTAGGAGGGGCAGGGGAAATATATTGATGCTGCTGCAAAAACCTATGTGTGTGATGATATATGCAAGAGCCGGGAACTTCTTTTAAAAGATATAGGAATTCATTTAAATTGCTTGCTCTAAGCCCTGTAAGCTCTGAGAGGTGAAGCCGGGTATGGAAGTGAAAAGGTTGTTTTGCTCTTTCAAGACTTGCCATTTTTTACGCCTCTTTAAAAGTTATCAATCTTTCAAGAAATTTTACTGTTTCAGCCGTATTCTTTAAATAATAATTTGCAAATGTTTTTTTCGACCTTCCAATTCTGATACAAAGTCCTTTTTTATTTAACACCTTGAATGCATCTTCATCGGTTTTATCGTCGCCGATATAAATAGGATAAAATTTCCTTTTAAATTTATTTTCTATAGCGTTCAAAATAAATAATACCGCTTTGCCTTTATCCCAATCGACAGGTGGCCTTATTTCAATAACCTTTTTGCCACCTTTCAAACGAACTTCTTCATTATCAACATATTTATTGACGATTTTTTTGAATATTTTTTTTGCATATCTTACATCTTTATCATTTACCATTCTATAGTGGAATGTAAGGGATATTCCCTTACATTCTATTATTACGCCTTCGATTTTGCCGACTTTTTCATTCAATGTCTTTTTGATTTTCTTTAAAGTTTTTTTAAATTTTTCTAATCCCCCTATTTTAGGCTTCTTTTTTATTCCTGCAATTTCAAATCCATGATTTCCTGCATAGATTATTTTTTTTATCCCCACTCTTTTTTTGATATCATTTATTGCTCTGCCGCTTATTATAGCAATTCCAAAATCTTTTAGATTGGAAAGCTTCTGTATGGTTTCTTTTGTTTCATTGGGAAGAATAGCTTTATCTGGTGAATCAACAATTGGAGATAAAGTTCCATCGTAGTCCAAAAAGAGAAAAATGTTCTTCTTTTTCATTTTTCTTTTGATTTCATCGAGAGCGAAGAAAAGATATTTCATTTTTTATTCTTTTGTGATTTCGCCGGCTTTTACAAGGGCAAATTTACTGCAAATTGGACCAATCAACTCATAAATTACTGTTGTTGCAACAATTGTGCTGAAAATCATATTACCAATCTCTGGAAAGTCATTTTTTGCTATAAGAGCGCAGGCAAGGGCTACACCGGCTTGAGGCACAAGTGCAAATCCAATGTATTTTCTAACATTTGAAGGAGATTTTCCCAATATACCGCCAAGTCCTGCGCCGGAAACTTTTCCCACTACTCTTACAAGGAGATAAGAGACTCCCAATAAGCCAAGCTTCGGCAAGAGTCCAACTTCAAGATTTGCCCCTGCAAGGACAAAAAAGATTAAAAAGAGTTGAGAATCGATTGTATTGAGAATGTCAAAAAATTGGAAAGAAGACTTATTTATATTTACAAGGACTGAACCAAAAAACATATTAGCAAGCAAAACAGACAACCTTAATTCAATTGCAAGCCCGATTACAAGTAAAACAAATCCAAGTGTAAATGTAAGAAGTTCTGTTTTGCTCTTTATATATTTGGAGAAATAAGAAAGTACGAATGCAGCAATTCCACCTAAAATAAAAGCTCCAAAAATTTCAAGAAGAGAAAAGCCCAATGTTTCCAAAAGATATGTGGGAGCGATTTGATGCCCATAAAGAGCACGAGAAATGGCAAGTGAAAGGGCAAATATTATAAGCCCCCATGCATCATCTATGGCTACAACGCTTAAAAGCGTATCTGTAAAAACCCCCTTTGTCCTATATTCTCTTATTACCATTATTGTGGCAACAGGGTCTGTTGCTGCCGCAATTGCACCAAATAATAGCGAAACATATAACGGTTGCCTAACAATGAAAAAGAATGCCGCTGTAACGAGTGTCCATGCTCCAATAGACTCAAGCACTGAAATCCATGTTACTGATTTGCCTATTTTTTTAAATGTGCTTATCTGAAAGTTTTGTCCAATTCCAAAGGCAATTATTCCAAGAACGATATTTGAAACAATATTAGATACGCTCAATAGCTTTACTGGGACCAGTTTAAGGATATGCGGACCAATCAATATACCAAGAAGAAGGTAAGCTGTTACTACAGGAAGTTTAAACTTGCCTATTATTCTTGCTGACAATAATGATGTAAGGAATATAAAACCTGTCCCCAATATAAGATTCATTTATAAAATACCTCTTTCCTTGAATACACTGCATACAATATCAAAGATGCCAACTAAGCCCTTTAAATTACCTTCTTTATCAATAACAGGTAGTTCATCTTTCTTGTGAAGTTTCATCAAATTGAATGCCTCTTCGATTGTCATTTCTTCTTCCAAAGCTATAAACCTTTTATCCATTATGTCTTCAACTACGATAAGTTTTCCCATTTCAGGAGCTAAGTCGACATTGAAGATATCTGCTTCTTCCTGTTCAACAAAGGGCATTCTTTTGATAATGTCATTTTTTACAGGAGTAAAAATGCTGATTAAGTCCCTAAATGAAACAATTCCCACGAGTTTGCCAGTATTTTCAATCACAGGCACCATTGGGAAGAGATGAAAGTCTTTGAACTTTTCAAGAAGTTCACTGAAGGTAGTCGATCTTTTCACTGAAATGACATCAGTTGTCATAATTTCTTTAATCAGCATATTTTTTCTCTTTTTTTCTTCCTTTTAAATAATTTATCTTAGTGAATTTGTTATGTTAATTTTAAATCAATGAAAAACATCTAATAATTTATTAGAAATAGAAAATCCAACTGTCAGCGGTCTAAAATATTTTGGCCTGCTGGCAAGAAATGCTGAAAAGTGTTTTCTATTTTAACTAAAAAAAAGTGGTTTTGTCCATATGATTTTAGTATTCTAATTCTATGAAAATTCTGTATTAATTTCCCTTTCTACTTATGAAGATAAAAATATGTGGAATAACTAATAAAGAAGATGCTCTTTACTGTGCGGAAAAAGGTGTAGATGCCTTAGGTTTTATTTTTTATGAGAAGAGTAAACGATCTATTTCTCCACAAAGAGCATATGAAATCATTGCTTCTCTGCCGCCCTTTGTCAATGCTGTAGGAGTGTTCGTAAATGAGTCGATAGAAAAAGTAAAGGAAATTGCAAGGTATTGTAATCTTGACTATCTGCAGTTTCATGGGAATGAAAGTCCTCGATATCTCGAAGCATTTGAAGAATTTAAAGTGATAAAAGTGATTCGAGTAAAAGATGAGGGAAGCATTAAAGTTATGGAAAATTACTCCAATGTTTCTGTGTTTTTGGTTGATACATATGATGAAAATCTACTTGGAGGCACAGGTAAAACCTTTAATTGGGATTTAGCATTGAAGGCGAAAGAGTACGGGAAAATAATACTTTCTGGAGGACTTAATCCTGATAATGTTGCGGATGCGATAAATTCAGTCAATCCCTACGCTGTTGATGTTGCAAGCGGTGTTGAATCAATACCGGGCAAGAAAGACTTTGATAAAGTTGAAAAATATATATATGAAGCTAAGAAAGCTTTTTTGAATCAATATTGATAGGAAGTGATTTTATAGTTTCCCTTCATTTTTTTCTAATCTTTTCACTTAATAGAAATAACAGGACACACTATAGGAGAAGATTTACCTAAGAAATAGTTTTTTTTACCTTTTCCGACTTGTCAAAACTATCAAAGAGTTTTAAGTGTTCGACTTTATAGAAAGTCCTATAGAATCGAATAGCAACCGATTTTTTTGAAGATGATTTTTTTTGGAAAGGACTTGTACGCTTATTCAATATGTAGGAGATAAAAGATTATTTTTATAAATTAATGATTTTGGCTTCTTTCTTAATTGTGTCATATATAACAGCTGTTTTCTTTCCAGAAACCCAACCGCATAACTCTCCGGGATTGATAAGGTATCTATCAGATTTTTTTTCTATTTTGAGAAGATGCGTATGTCCGAAGATTACCAAGTCATAAAGATTTGATTCCATTGCAGGCAATGCTATTTCAGCTCTATGAGTAAGCATAAATCTAATTTTATCCAACTTGCCTACATATGGCTCATTGTGTATTTCACCTTTATTTTCCAATGTCGTTCTTAATCCAAGTTTTTCACCATCGTTATTTCCAAAAACGGCTACAATCTTTTTGTTTAATGAAAAAAATGCTTTGAGAGCAAAGGGTGCAACGATATCGCCTGCATGAAGCAAAATATCGATATTTTCTTCTTTAAAGACTTTTACACAATTTTCAATGACTGTTATATTGTCGTGTGAATCAGCAACGATCCCAATTTTCATAAAAAACTTCCTTTTTTGTTTAAATTTTCAATACAAAATACTATAAATAAAAGAATTTGTGTCAAGATACTAATCTGTAATGTTGCATCTTTTCTATTAAATTGGAGCATACGATATAGATGAGAATACTTGGTTTGGACATTGGTGAAAGGCGGATTGGAATTGCTCTGAGTGATGAAAGAGGGATTATTGCGCGGGGACTTGAAACGATAATGAGGGATAATGATTTGATAGCCGTAAATGAAATATATAAACTTGTTGAGAAATATAATGTAGAGAAAATTGTTTATGGAATGCCCTTTGATAAAGATGGTAAAATAGGAAAACAAGGGGAAGAAACTCTTTCTTTCGTGTCAAAGCTAAATTCTTTAAAAGGTGTTGAATTAGTACAATGGGATGAAAGATTTTCGACAAAAGAAGCTACCAGAGCGCTTATTGAAGGAAATGTAAGAAGGAAAAAAAGGAAAGCTCTCAAGGACAAGGTTTCTGCTGTAATAATTCTTCAAGCATATCTTGATTCTATTGGAACACTCGGAAAAAGGGAAAAATGAAAAGTTTTTTTAAAGCCATATTGATAATCACTTTGATTGTTTTCATATGGGTATTTAGAATTTATACAGTTTTCAAAAAAACACCTTGCTCGTCAGGACAAAGGACAGTTGTCCTCAATATTAAAGATAATATGCCAATGGATAAGATTGCCAAGAGGTTGAAGAAGAAGGGTTTGATTTCGAGCGCTTTTCTCTTCAAGGTTATGACAATCCTCGAGGGAAATGAAACAAAGCTTAAATCGGGCGAGTACGAGTTGAGGCGCAATATGAGTCCTGAGGAGATAATGAATATTTTGAAAAGCGGGGAGGAAAAGAAGTATTATATAACCTTTCCTGAAGGTATAAGACTTGAAGAGATAGCTGAGAAACTTGAAAAGAAACATCTTGTAAAAAAGGATGAATTCCTTTCTCTTGCGCGAAACAGAGATTTCATAAAATCATTGGGGATCGATGCAATCTCTCTTGAAGGCTACCTTTTCCCGGATACATATGCATTTACAAAAAGGTCAGGCGCGAGGTATATTTTACGGACTATGGTCAGAGAGCTAAAGAAAAGAATAACACCTGATGATGAAGCAAAGATGAAGTCTATGGGAATGAATCTACATCAAATCTTGACTATTGCCTCGATGATCGAAAAAGAAACTTATCTTGACGAAGAAAAACCAATAATTGCTGCAGTTTTTTATAATCGCCTCAAGAAAGGAATGCTTCTCCAATGTGACCCCACAGTCATTTATGCTAAAAAGAAATTCAACAGCCGCCTTTACAGGAAAGATTTGAACTATGATTCTCCTTATAATACCTATCGATATTCCGGATTACCTCCGGGACCTATTTGTAATCCGGGTGAAAAATCTATTAGAGCGGCGCTTAATCCTGCTGATGTAGATTATCTTTATTTTGTAGTTGCCGGTGAGGGAAGGCATAAATTTTCTAAAACTTACAGTGAACACCTTAATGCGGTAAATGAATACAAATTAAGCCAAAAGCAGAAGTCCAATGGCAAACTTTAAACCTGAATTGCTTGCACCAGGAGGTAGTATCGAGAAAATTGAAACAGCCCTTCATTATGGTGCCGATGCAGTTTATGCCGGAGTAAAAGGATTTAGTTTGCGGGCTATTTCGGAACTCGATGAATCAGGAATAGAAAAAGCTCTTTCATTTGTGAAGGATAAAGGCAAAAAACTTTATCTTTGTTTAAACCTTTTTGCTCGCAATGAAGACATAAAAGAGCTCGAAAAGTTTATACACTTTTTAAAGAAATATTCACCTGATGCATTTATTGTAACTGATCCGGGAGTAATCGGTTTTATTAATGAAAAACTACCACATATTCCTATTCATTTAAGCACGCAGACAAATACAACCAACAGTGCATCCATCAAGTTTTGGAAAAAACACAGCAATATAAAAAGAGTCACGCTTGCAAGAGAATTGACACTTGATGAGATAAAAGCAATTAGAAAAGATATTTCCGATGTTGAGCTCGAACTGTTTATTCATGGTGCTTTGTGTCTTTCTTATTCAGGGCGATGTTATTTGAGCGAATATCTTAACAAAAGAAGCGCTAACAGAGGAGATTGTACTCAACCATGTAGGTGGAGATATAGTATTGTGGAAGAGACAAGAAAAGGGATGTATTTTCCTATAGAGGAAGATAGCAAGGGCACTCTAATAATGAATTATAGAGACCTATGTCTTGCCAAAAGAATCCCAGAATTGACAAAGATAGGAATTGATTCTTTCAAGATTGAAGGAAGAAACAAAAGCTCCTATTACCTTGCCTCTGTAGTGAGGGTTTACCGTGATATTATAGATACATTTTTAAAAGAAGGAGAAAATTTTAGTTTTCGTCAGGAGTGGTTGGACGAATTGAAAAAAATAAGCCACCGAGGATACACCGAAGGGTTTATATCAGTAGAAGATGATGACAGTTTTTTTTATGAAGATAATTATATTCAGGATTATATCCCCGTAGGGATTGTAAAAAGCGTTGTAAAGTCCTTTGCTAATTGCAAAGTTGTTAATGTTGAAATAAAAAATCAAATAAAAATAGGAGATATTGTTGAGTGTCTTTTACCCGGATTCAAAACATTTAGATTTGAACTAAAAGAAATGATGATTGATAGCAATGATAGATTGGAAAAAGCACATCCGGGGATGAATATAGATATTAAGGTCCCGAATATTGATATTAAACCGGGAGATTTTCTTAGAAAAAAGGCAGGCAATTAGATTGCCTGCCTCAAATCGTTGGCAGGATGTTTTTATCTTGTTACATACTTCCATATCTTTTTGATGCTTCTCTTTTTAAGAGAAGAAAATGAGGGCATTGAGCCTTTTCCTTTTTTGACTGTCCGTTTGAATTCTTTAAATCTTTCATCCTGAATATTTGGTGCGTTTGCACCTTTCCCCTTTTTCCCATGGCAGGATTGACAATTTTTTTTGAATAGTTTTTTCCCGCTCGCTGCAAAGGCTTTGTTTTCGGTTGTGATTTGAACGAGCCCAATTATTGCAGCAAAATAAAGGGCTAGAAAAATCGAAAAACTCTTCTTCATAAAAAACCTCCAAATTAAAAGTTATGATACCCTCATTAATGAAAAAATAAATTTTACAGATTCATTTGTCAAGAGAATGATAAAATATGTTGTTAACTAATTTTAAACTGTATAAAGATTGACAGATGGAAATCTTTAGAAATAAAG
>RFHX01000369.1 GCA_003695725.1 Candidatus Schekmanbacteria bacterium | reverse complement strand
GTATCTATAATCCTTATTATCTCATTCTCTATTTATATAGTAACTATCAATGCGAAAAGAGTTCGTAGTGAAGAGGAAGCAAAATGGAGCAGGCATATAATTGAAACAAAAAACCGATTGGAAACCCTCTTTGACGGCATAACAGACGGTATATGCATTATAGGTAAAGATTATAATCTTATTACTATGAATAAGGCGATGAAGGAATTGATGTCAGTGGAGAATGATAATTATGAAGGTGAGCATTGCTACAAGCTTTTTTGTAAAAGCGACAGTATATGTGATGTATGTCCTGTACGTGAAACTTTTGAAACAGGAAAGTCTTTTCAGATACAAAGAGAGATTAAGGGAGAAAATGGAGACAAGACTTACTGGCAGATATCAACTTTCCCTATAAAGGATGCCAATGGAAATGTTAATCAGGTAATAAAATATGTCAGAGATTTTACAGAGAATAAGAGAATCAGTGATGAATTGGAGCTTTCAAAAAGACTTTCTGCATTGGGACAAATGATTGCAGGTGTTGCTCATGAGATTAAAAATCCTCTCCAAAATATCAGTATGGGGATAAGTCTCATAAAGTATGATATTGACAAGGATAGTGAAAGCGCTAAGACTCTTGAAGGAGTCATTGAAGGAGTAAAAAAGCTAAATAATATTGTTTCTGACTTGCTTGATTTTTCCCGTCCATTGAAGATTGAAACAATCGACTATGATATAAACGAAGTGCTTGAAGGAGTTATCGATGAATTTTCTGCTGAATTTTCAGCAAAAAGAGTAATCCTTCATAAAAACTTTTTAAATAAAGGAAATTCCAATGTAAAAATAGATGCTTTCAAAATCAAACAGGTTTTCTATAACCTTTTCCAAAATGCTCTTGAAGCAATGCCCGATGGCGGACAGATTTGGGTTGTATCAGATAGCCAGATTGGAAATGGTATAAAGAGGGTGATAATAAAAATAAAAGATTCAGGGGTAGGTATTAGAGAGGATAATATCAATCAAGTTTTTGACCCATTCTTTACTACAAAAAGCAAGGGAGTGGGGCTGGGGATGGCTATTGTTAAGAGAATTATCGAACTTCACGGCGGCACTATATCTGTAGAAAGTGAAGAAGGAAAAGGCACTGAATTTACAATTGTATTTGAAGAGGAAATTGGTGTTAAGTAGTGATTTACTTTGTAAGGAGTTAAAGATGAATAGAAATATCCTAATAGTTGATGATGAAAGAGTTATATGTCAGCACTTGAAAAGAGTGTTGGAAAAGGAGGGATATGAGGTTTCAGTAGCAGGAAGTGGAGAGGAAGCGCTTCAAAAACTCGACGCAAAAGCATTCAAACTCGCGGTAGTTGATATAAAGATGCCGGGAATCGATGGATTGCAACTTCTCGATATCATAAAAAAGAAATATTCAGATACCTCTGTCGTTATAATGACTGCACATGGAAGTATAGAGACTGCTGTAAGCGCTATGAAGCGGGGTGCAGTTGATTATTTGAGAAAACCCTTCGAAATTGAGGAAATACTCCTTGTTGTTGAAAGAGTTTTTGAACGGCTAAATTTACTTGAAGAAAATATCTATTTGAAAAGTCAGATAGAAGAAAAGAATCGATTTGGAAACATCATAAGCCAAAATCATAAAATGAAAAATATCTTTAACATTATTTCAACTGTTGCCCCTACCGATTCGACTGTGCTTATTCAGGGAGAAACCGGCACTGGAAAAGAACTTGTTGCGCGTGCAATACATTATCACAGTTATAGAAAAGGGAAACGTTTTGTAACAATAAATTGCGGCGCATTGCCGGAAACACTTCTTGAAAGCGAATTATTTGGTCACGAAAAGGGCTCATTTACAGGGGCTGTGCGCCAGAAGATTGGAAAATTTGAGTATGCAGACGGTGGCACTGTATTCCTCGATGAAATAGGCGATATAACTCCTGCTATGCAGGTTAAATTGTTGAGGTTTTTACAGGAGATGGAGTTTGAAAGAGTGGGTGGAAATACAACTATAGGTGTCGATGTGAGAGTTATATGTGCTACAAATAAAAATCTTCAGGAAGAGGTAAGGGAAGGAAGATTTAGGGAAGACCTTTTTTATAGGATAAATGTAGTGCCTATCAATTTGCCACCTCTTCGGGAAAGAATGGAAGATTTGCCTCTGCTTGCGCTGCATTTTTTAAGAAAATATTCAGAGAAGATGGGAAAAGAGATTACTGCAATTTCCCAAGATGTTTTGGATAAAATGATGCATTACTCTTGGCCCGGAAATGTGAGAGAATTGGAAAACATTATAGAAAGAGCTGTTATAATGGAAAGGAGCGACACTGTAACAGAGTTAGACCTTCCTCCGGAGATATCTTCACCTGTTTCAAAAGGAGTCAATGTGGTATCATATTCACTTCCTGAATGGATTGAAGAAAATGAAAAGAGTTATCTTATTGAGATTCTTGAAAGATATCACGGTAATGTTGAAAAAGCGAGAATACAAGCAGGAATAGGCACCAAGACATTTTATAGAAAGCTTAAAAAATATAACC
>RFHX01000368.1 GCA_003695725.1 Candidatus Schekmanbacteria bacterium | reverse complement strand
TTTCTGCAAAAATCTGCAAGACCAGAACATAAGATTAAAAAATAACAATAGTATAAAACAGATATTTTCTGCATATTTATTTTTTGACAAAGTAGTTATTTAAAATAATATTTTGCAAAGCGGTAATGAGAAAGTAAATGTTAGGTGATGTAGATAATTAAAATAAGGAAAAGGAGAAAAATTCGAAAATGGCTTTAAAACTAATATGAAAGATAATAATAAAAATCAGTACAAGCACTATCTACAACTATTATTCGTTTTTCTCTCTGCACAACTGTTTTACTTTTATACTTTGGCTCCTACAGTTTTGTGGGGCGACCAAGCTATCTTTCAAAGATTAGCCTATACATTGGATTTCTACACTCAAAATACCTACAAAAAACATCTTCTTTGGATAATATTAGCCCATCCCGTGACTAAAATTCCGATTAATAATGTTGCCTTTCGGGTCAATTTATTTACTTCGTTTTGGGCAGCAATCGCTGTGTTCTTTGTCTTTGCATTATTGAAAAATCTCACATCTTCTTTTTGGGCAAGCCTTAGTGGTGCTGCTGCACTTATGGTCTCTCATAATTTTTGGTTTCATGCTGTGCACACTGAAGTTTATTCCTTCAATATGGCTCTTTTGGCAATTACTCTATACTATTTCACTTATCCAAAAGCGCAAAACATTCATTATCTTTTAGGCAGTATCACAATTGGCATGGCAGTGACTAATCACAGGATGATGTGGTTGGCAGTACCGGCATTGGTTATTTTGATAACTGGACAATTTTTCGAAAAGAAAATTGGATGGTCTCAAATACTGTTTAGTTTTGCTGGTTTCATCATAACTATAATATTTTTAAAAATTATCCTTTCCTCCTACAATATATGCGGAACATCTACTTTTACCTTGAAGAATTATATTCCAAATTGGATTGAGCTGCCATATGAGTTGCTAAAATTTGCTGCATATTGGGTATTACAATTTCCGAGCCCGGCGTTGATTATTATGATAATTGGCATTCGCAAATCTATTAAAAATTTTCCGTTATTACTGTGTTTGGCATTCATCTGGGCTGCAAATATTTTTTTCTTGATCAATATCAATTTCCCAGACAAATATGTTTTCTATATGCTTAGCTACTTTGTTGGTGCAATATGGATCGGTTTAGGAGTAGAACCGGTTCTTAAGTGGTTAACCAAAATAAGGTGGTCTTCTCAGGCGGGAGCAGGAGTTTTATTGGTACTGACAATTTTAGTATGTCCCATCCTAACTTACACATTAGCACCTAGAATTCTCCCTTTGCTTGGCATAACAAGTGAAAAATTAGGCATACGTGAAATACCGGGCCGGCCAGCGCTGAAGTTTTTCCTTTTGCCCTCAGCTCGAGATTATTGGGGAGCTCATAACTATGCTGAAACCGTTTTGAATAGCCTGCCGCCTAATGCAACAATTATGGCTGATTACACAGTGGCTCAACCAATGTTATATCTACAAGCAATTGAAAAAGTGCGTCCTGATGTCAATGTAGCGCAGATTGCAATGGATGAACAGAAAGCATTTGTATCCAGTTACCCCAAGGATCGTCCGTTATTTTTAGCTCTTACCAAACCATATTACGACATTAACGGCATTAGCCATTATTTTACCATTGTTCCCTGCGGATTGGCCTATAAGCTGGAACCAAAAGAGTGACGAGATCTCCACTCCGTCTTTGCTTTTTGAAAAATTGATTCAATCTTTTTTTATAAGAAATCGTTTTTGCTTTTTACATTCATTTTATCATGCTTAATATTCTTCAAAAGCACAATTCAAGTATGGAAAAATCCTTACTATTTGCTTAATTATGAAAATGCGTTCTTTGCCTAATTTAATTGAGAATGGGTAAATTATTGCTTAAAATAAATAATGCATAGGTTGACTTTTATGTGAAATTTCATGCTGTAAGCATTGCTTATAATAAGCATACAAGAATATTTTTATTTGAGATCTTGAAAGAGGAGGGGTGGTATGGGTAACTTTAAAGACCGTATTGTCAGAGCATCAATGCTGGATGCCAACCTTTATGAAGAAGTTGAAGCCGACAAAGGAGCAATGGGGCAAGCAATGGCAGTCGTGGTCCTTTCTAGTGTAGCGGCTGGCATAGGAGTAATTGGGAAGGGAGGTATAAGCGGAATTCTGACAGGTGCGGTTACAGCTATAATCGGATGGTATATCTGGGCTTATCTTACATACATTATCGGAACAAAACTCCTCCCCGAACCGCAAACGAAAGCAGATGTTGGAGAATTACTTCGTACCATTGGTTTTTCAAGTTCGCCGGGACTGATTAGAGTATTAGGTATAATTCCGGGTTTGGCGGGGTTAGTTTTTTCTGTAGCTTCCATTTGGATGCTTGTTGCAATGGTGATTGCTGTAAGACAAGCTCTTGACTATAACAGCACATTGCGAGCTGTAGGAGTATGTGTAATTGGCTGGATTGTTCAAATATTATTTTTCATTTTATTCTTTTCTTTCTTTGGCTAAAGGAGGTGGGGATAAAAGGACGCAAATCTGCCCTTTACCTTTTAAGGAGTGCTTCTAAGTTATGCTTTGAAAACTATGCGTGGATAATATTAATCATACAAAAAAAAAGGTAATAGCTATGAAGATAATCGGTATCTTGGGAAGCCCGAGAGGTACAAAACATTACACAGGGACATTATTGACTGAAGTGTTGAATTCTGCAAAGGATTCGGGAGCTGAGACAGAAGTTTTTCTGTTGAATGATGATACGATAAAGACTTGTAAGGGGTGCCTTGAGATATGTCACACAAAAGGCGGCAAGTGTCATCAGGAAGATAATTTTCCTATTATGGAGAAGGCAATGCTCGAAGCCGATGGAATAATACTTGCTACACCCAATTATATCTTCAATGTTTCTGCCCATATGAAGGCCTTTCTTGACCGCTGTGCATTTCTGATTCACTGTCAGCAATTAAATGGAAAATATGCCGCATCCATAGTTACATCAGGAGGTTCAGACCCGGAGGTGGTGGAAAGATATCTTGAGGATGTGAGTCTCCATTGTTTCGGTTTCAGATATGTGGGAAGTGTTTCAGCAGTTGAGTTACAGCTTACCGAGCCTGAAGAAAGAAAATCCGTTATGAAATCAGCTTCGCAACTAGGTATACGCATAGCAAATGCTATAAAAAACAAAGAGACTTTCCCTGAACAGGAGGAGGAAATAAGCCAGACTTACGAGATATACAAATATATGACAATGATGCTCAAAGAGAGATGGCCTTCAGCTTGGGAGTACTGGAATTCAATCTGATTAATATTCAACTTTTCAAAATAATTTTTTATCCTGAGCTCTCAAATAGCCTTTGCAAGAGAACTTATTGTACAGATAAACGACAAAGAGAAACATTCCAATCTTTTTTACCAGATTTAAAAATACAAAAAGATTAAAAGAGAAACTGACCAACTGATTAGGACTTCCGGGCAAATCTATAAATCATTTTAAGCAGGGGTCTTATATTTTCAAGAATACTCGATTCATTTTTATATAGGAGGCATATCGTCTTTCTGATATCTTTCTTTTAGCGGGCCTTGAGTCGGAGAGAAAGGGTAGGTGTAAAGGGAAGGTAATAAGAGTTGCCTGTAAGAAATATCCCCATTCTTTTGCACTGATTGAGGGTCTTATAAAATAATAAAAATAATTTACTGACATTGATGAAATTTTTCTAGACGATTATCATTTCCCTTCAGCGAATCGAAATAACATTTTTTGAATAAATACAAATAAAT
>RFHX01000367.1 GCA_003695725.1 Candidatus Schekmanbacteria bacterium | reverse complement strand
ATTTATTTTTATCTCCTTATCTTGAAATAATGGGGCTTTTCCCTCTATAAAAATAATTGCAATCAAAAGATGCAATCTCTTGAAAATCTGAAAAGGCAAAATGAAGATTACAGGAAAAACTTTTCAACAAAAAATGTAGGAAAATAATTTATACATCTTATTGTAAGATATTTTCAGCTTCTTCGACAAACAATATAAAAAGATTTTCAAAAGACTTTCAAAAAATATTGGTATATTAAAGTTTTTGAAGATAGGATAAAGATGATGAACGACTTCGACAAAAAAATCAAAGAAATTAAAGGCGAATCCCTTAAAAGTATTTCCATTGAGACAGTTCAGATCAACATTGGGCGAAAATGCAATCAAGAATGTGAACATTGCCACCTTTCTGCTTCAAGAATCAGTAATGAAGAAATGTCTCTAAAAACGATGGAAGAAGTCATCGATGGTATAAAAAAAATAACACCATCAAAGATAGAAATCACAGGTGGAGCCCCTGAATTAAACAGACATTTCAAAGCATTTATTAAAGAACTCGTAAAACTTCATAAAGAGATAATAGTTAGAACAAATCTAACAGCCCTCTGTGAAAAGGAAATGGAAAACTTAGCTGAATTCTATAAGAAGAATGAAATACATCTGATTGCTTCTCTTCCCTGTTATGAAGAAGAAAATGTAAGGAAACAAAGAGGAGAAGGAGTCTATGAAAAAAGTATCAAGGTATTGAAAGCTCTCAACTCAATCGGCTACGGTAAAAACTTATCGCTCAAATTAGACCTTGTCTATAACCCAGCAGGGGCATTTCTCCCCCCTTCTCAAAGGGAATTGGAAGAAGATTACCGTAATGAGCTTTACAAGAGGCACAAGATAGTCTTTTCTAATTTGCTGACGATAACAAATATGCCTATTGGCCGTTTTTGGAAAACTTTACGCAAGGAAGGCAGAGAAAAAGAATACCTCAAATTTCTCAGAGATTCCTTCAATCCCTTGACAATAGATAATCTAATGTGCCTGAAACAAATCAACATTGGATGGGATGGCACAGTCTATGACTGCGACTTCAATCTTGCCCTTGGACTACCTATTAATCATGGTTTGTCTGCACATATTTCGACTATCGATATCAATAGTCTTATTGCAAGAAGAATTGTCACAGGCGACCATTGCTTTGGTTGCACAGCAGGAACCGGCTCGTCTTGCAGCGGTTCGCTCATATAAATTGAAAAAAGAGAAAAAATGGCTTTCCAAAAAACTCACTACTTTTCAAATAAAATAATCATATTTTTGGCATTGATTTGGCTGTTGATTTCCTCCACTGCAAATGTATTGGGAAAAAATGAAGAAGATAGGAGATTCAGTTATGAAGATTACTCATCAATTCTTTTAAGATATGTTGATATCGACGGTCTTGTCAACTACAAGCAATTGAAAAAAGAGCATGCAAAACTTGATGCCTTCATTGACAGCATTGCATCGCTGAGGGAAGATGAATTTTCTAAATGGGATGACAAAGAAAAAATCGCATTCTGGATAAATAGCTATAATGCTCTAACACTGAAAGTAGTCATTGACAATTACCCAATCAAACCATCCTTTTTTGCTTCCTTTCTTTATCCATTGAACAGTATCAGACAAATTTCAGGAGTATGGGATAAAAAGAGATTTAAAGTTATGGGTAAATCAATGACTCTTGATGAAATTGAAAATTTTCATCTTCGCAAAGAATTCAATGAACCTCGTATCCATTTTGCTTTAGTTTGCGCATCTATGGGATGTCCTAAGTTAAGGAATGAACCTTATGAAGGCAAAAAACTCAATTTACAGCTTGATAACCAAATTGAACAGTTTTTAGCAAACAAAAATAAATTTAGAATAGATAACCATAAAAAAGTCATCTATATCTCACCCATCTTCAAGTGGTTTGCAGAAGACTTTGTGAAAAGTTATAGCGGGCACAAAGTTTCTTCAAAATATGATGAAAAAGAAGAAGCAATAATAAATTTCATTTCACGCTATTTGGATGAAGAACAATCAGCTCTTCTTAAA
Source organism: Candidatus Schekmanbacteria bacterium (assembly GCA_003695725.1). Classification (NCBI taxonomy): domain Bacteria; phylum Candidatus Schekmaniibacteriota; species Candidatus Schekmanbacteria bacterium. The sequence goes on along the minus strand of RFHX01000367.1, from coordinate 3,797 downwards.
AATGAAACTTACGAGATTGGATATTTAGATTATGATTGGTCTTTGAATGAGCAGAAATGAAGAGAAGGGAGAGCAAAAAATGAACACTGTGCAAACAAATCAAAAAAGGGATTGGATAAAGCCCGTTGCACTTATCAGCGTAATAATCATTCTTTTTATTTCTGCACAGGTATTTGGTCTTGGTGAAAAACTTGGTGAACTGAGAAATTGGATAGAAAAGCTCGGAAAATTTGGACCTATCGCATTCATAATGCTATATATTATCGCCACTGTTGCGGCAATTCCCGGTTCAGTCATCACTGCAGCTGCTGGTGTCCTCTTTGGTCCCCTTTTAGGAACCATCTGCGTGAGCATAGGTTCGACTGCAGGAGCGTCACTATCGTTTATCATTGCCCGCTACTTTGCTCGTGATTCAACGGTTAGGTGGCTTTCAAAGAATGAAAAATTCGGAAAACTTGACGAACTTACAGAAAAGCATGGTGCAATAATTGTTGCAATAACCCGCTTAGTTCCAATTTTTCCTTTCAACCTATTAAATTACGGATTTGGCCTTACCAGAGTAAAATTAGGCACCTATGTCTTTTGGTCGTGGTTATGTATGCTTCCTGCCACCATTCTTTATGTCGTAGGCGCTGCCGCTTTTACAGAAGGACTTGCCAACGGTAAAATTCCATGGGGGCTCATTATAACCGTTATTTCATTTGCCATCATACTTACATTGCTGATTCGTTATGCAAAGGGAATATTAAAGGAAAAAGAGGAAATTGAAAAAAATGAAAAAAATTAAAGAACTTTTGCCATATGATGCACACAATAAAAGGCTTGCTGAAAATGTCAGCCCATCAGATTGGGAAAATCCATCCCCTGCCAAGCGATATAATCTTGTTGTAATCGGTGGGGGCACAGCAGGATTAGTCACAGCTGCAGGTGCTGCCGGATTAGGAGCAAAGGTTGCATTGATCGAAGAGAAGCTTTTAGGGGGAGATTGTCTTAATGTTGGTTGTGTGCCCTCAAAAACAATTATTAGATCATCACGCGTCATTTCAGAAATATCCAATGCCCATTTATTTGGAATAAAGGTGCCTGGAGATGTGGTTGCTGATTTTCCCGCAGTAATGGAACGAATGAGAAAAATTCGTGCCCATATTAGCCCTAACGATTCAGTAGAAAAATTGAGAAAACTTGGCGTTGATATCTTTTTTGGCAAAGGTAAATTCAGAAACAGAAATTCAATTGAAGTCGAGGGAAATATTCTGAGATTCAAAAAAGCTGTTATTGCAACCGGCGCCCGTCCTTTCGTGCCTCCGATAGATGGTCTTGAAGAAGCAGGCTACCTGACAAACGAAACAGTTTTCTCTCTGACAACTGCCCCGAAACACCTTGTTGTCGTTGGTGGTGGTCCCATAGGATGTGAACTTTCACAAGCATTCAGGCGGCTTGGTGTAAAAGTTACAATCATTCAAAAGGAAAAGCAATTTTTAACACGCGAAGATACGGAAGCAGCAAAGATTCTTGAAAATGTATTCAGGAAAGAAGGCATCAATATGATTTTTTCAGCGGACCTGACGAAAGTTGTTTGCAATGATGAGAAAAAAATCCTGACTATAAAAAGGGAAGAAAAAGAAGATGAAATTACAGCTGATGAAATATTGATTGGGACAGGACGTATTCCAAACATCGAAGGATTATGTCTCGAAAAGGCAGGAGTAGAATATGAAAAAAGTGGTATTATTGTAAATGACTATCTTCAAACATCAAATCCCATTATCTACTCTGCAGGTGATGTATGTATGCAATATAAATTTACTCATGCCGCAGATGCAGCAGCGCGCATCGTAATTCAAAATGCGCTTTTCAGGGGAAGGAAAAAAATTAGCTCCCTAACGATGCCATGGTGTACATATACCGACCCGGAAATTGCTCATACAGGAATGTATGAAAGAGATGCAATGAGAAAGGGAATTGAAGTCGATATTTTCAAAACGAATTTAGCAGATGTTGATAGAGCAATCACTGATGGCGAAACAGAAGGATTCGTCAAGATAATTGTAAAAAAGAATTCTGATAAGATTCTTGGGGCAACTGTTGTGGCTCGGCATGCAGGGGATATGATAAGTGAAGTTACTCTCGCAATTGAAAACAATATAGGTCTAAAAAAATTGACAAATATAATTCATCCCTACCCTACACAGGCAGAAGCAATAAAACGCACTGCCGACGCCTACAACCGCTCCCGCTTGAGTCCATTCATAAAAGGAATGTTTAAAAGATGGTTTATAGCAACAAGATGAGACGTATCTTCACTCCTCAAAAATGATGTTTCTCCATCACAATGAGCAGGCATAAAAAAAACACTGCCTTTCCTTTTATTCTAGATTACCATTATGGAGATTACCGGTGCTTCTTGTCATTTATTTCGGATTACTTGCAGTCATACGGCTACACTAGCAAACAACTACATTGCTGTATTTTTCAATATCCTGAACTGAGCTGACAATTATGAACTATAAAGATAATCAATTAGCTATATTGTTAGAGAAGAAGATTAATGAAACGATTTTCTCAAGTGGTCATTTTTTGGAATTCTTTTTTGTAAACGAATCTTATTAAATTTAATGAGCAAATTAAATCTACTGACAGAATCAAAAGTTGTAATTTTAAAATGAATTTCGTGTTCTAAGCCCTTATTATCCAAATAGCTTTTAAAATGCTTTGGACAGAATTTGGTAATCCCCACTTTTTTCCTTATTTTTGAATACTCCCCAAACGTTGTCCTCAACAAAAAATTTATAGTTTGGCGCAAAGTACCTAATCTTACACCTCTATTAACAAGTGAATAGGCATCATAAAGAGGATTAGCATAAAGAGGTATGTCCGCAATGAGCAATTGTCCTTGATCAGCAGATATTTTTTCACATTGCATTATCAATTCTTCTACTTCTTTAAAATTTCTGAAGTATTGTATTACACTTAAACAAATAATCTTTGTAAACTTAATATTAAGAAACTTCAGATTTGTATAGTCTTTTTCACACAATTTATGAAAAAAAACATTATCGAGGTGTTTAAGTTTTTCTTTGCAATGAGTAATACAGTTTTCAGATGTATCCACAAGATGCAGTTCTTTCACCTTCTCTGCTATCAACTCAGCGAAATATCCCTTTCCGCATCCTATATCTAAGACGATATCATCTTTATCATAACTCCATACTTTAAGAGTATTGGAAAAAAATAACTTGGCGTTCTCCTCCCAAACCTTCTCATCTACCACATTTTCTTTATCCCAAAACTCTATCCACTCTTTCATAATCTTTTACACAGAAAAATTTTAAAATTGAGCCAATTCAATAAGTTTCTTAAACTATTGAGACCTCAACAACTGAACATTTTTTATTTTTGTTCATTACTAAAAAACAAAAATTATGTCAAGGCAATGGAATACATTTGTTATGTGACATCTGTATCTTCTACACTTTCTTGTCCTCAACAATTATTATCTGAATTAGTTCTATGAAGGGACATCGCATATTTCATTCTGAACTCTATTGACTTTTGGAACCTATTCTGTACTTTTGACGCTATTATGAATACCAGTGTTCTTATCATCTTCACGCGTTTTCCTGTGGCAGGGGAAACCAAGACACGTCTGATACCTGCAGTTGGTGCTGAAGGTGCAGCAAAACTGCATAAGAAGATGGCGGAAAGGGTCATAGCGTCAGCACGAAGATTCAGGGGTAATAACAAAGTAAAAATTGAAATCCACTATGAAGGAGGTAATGGAGAAGCACTCAAAGAGT
>RFHX01000366.1 GCA_003695725.1 Candidatus Schekmanbacteria bacterium | reverse complement strand
TCTCTATCAAATAAGGAAGTTGAATTTTTTTCCTCCATTGCTCAGGAAAAGATTCTTTCAATGATTAGGGAAGACCTTACTCTTTTTAGAGTTAAATTTGATAAATGGTACAGTGAGAAAGAACTGCATAAAAATGGAGAAGTTTCCAAAGTAATTGGATTTCTTAAGCAGAAAGGCGCAGTTTATGAAGAAAACGGAGCATTATGGCTAAATTCAACTAAATATGGAGATGAAAAAGACAGAGTCGTAATAAGAAAAAATGGCGAACCTACTTATTTGGCATCTGATATTGCCTATCACAAGGATAAATATGAAAGAGGTTACGATTTGATAATCAATCTTTGGGGTGCTGACCATCATGGTTATATTGCAAGAATGAAGTCTGTTATTGAAGCGATGGGGTATGATACAGAGAAATTCAAGGTTATTCTTATACAAATGGTAAACCTGTTACGTGAAGGCAAACCTGTGGCAATGGGTAAACGAGAAGGGGAATTTATAACACTACGAGAGGTTTTAGAGGAAGTTGGAGTAGATGCTGCGCGTTACTTTTTTCTTGAAAGAAAAAGTGACGCCCATTTGAATTTTGACCTGACTCTTGCAAAAGAACAATCAAATAATAACCCCGTTTATTATATACAATATGCCTATGCCCGTATATGCAGTATTTTTAGAAAAGCAAAAGAGAAAGGTGTGGATACAGCCAAATTGAAGGAAGCAAATTTAACGAAACTCAGCAATAAAAAGGAGATAGAAATTTTAAAAAAGATCGATGCCTTTGAAGAGATTATTAAGCTTATTGCTACTACTTTTGAACCGCACCATCTTACTTTTTATCTAAAAGAGCTTGTGGGGATGTTTCATGCATATTATTATGAAAATCCTATATTAAGTGATGATAAAGAATTGTCAATTGCAAGACTTCAGTTTATAAAAGCAATACAACAAGTAATTAAAAACGGTCTTATGCTTCTAAATATTGAAGCACCTGAAAGGATGTAATGGTGTCGATTATTGATGAAGAAAGGATAAAGGAAAAAAGGTTTTCAGGGATTGAAATCAACAGGAATACTTTGCGCCTTTGTATAATTATCTTTATTTTGGGAATTATCGTCGGCATTCTATTGGCACAACCTGTAAAATCACTTTTAAACAAAGCGTTGAAACTTCCTGTTGCAACAACTGAAAAAATTCCTTCACAAAAGTAGTGTTTTTGATTCATTCATAAATCAATGGATTAGTAGACAGTGTGCATTTAACGATTGGAATTGTAAAAAATGAAATATACAGTGGAAGCAGGCTTTTTTAAAAATGAGAAATTTGCGAAAAGCCAAATGGAAATGCTTATTAGAAAAGGCTTTGATGCCAGAGTTGATAAAATAAAAGAGAATAGAAAATGGTTCTTTTCTGTAAGAATCGGTTCTTTTGAATCAGAAAAAGATGCTGTCGAAATACTCGAAAAATTGAGAATCGATGTAAGATTGAAGGGGAAAATTGTTAAAATTTAGATATATCGAATGAAAATTTTTTTTGAGAAGATATGCTTTAATTTATCGGTCTTTCTGTTTGGAACTTATTTTTGTATAGTTCTTTTTTCTTTTAAAGTTTTTGCTGAAACAGGATTTCAGCCATCTCCTGCCTGCGCTACCTGCCATGAGAACAAATATATGGAATGGCGGGCATCTGCAATGATGCTTGGAATGAATGATAAAATTTTTAAGAAGCTCTATGAAATTGCTCCTGACGAGAAGAAGAAAGAATGTCTGATGTGTCATTCTCCTGCGGCATTTTTGAATGGTGATTTTGGATTTAAGTTGCTACTATCAAAAGAGAATATACCTTGTGATTTTTGCCATACAGCGAAAAGGATTATCAAGGGTGGAAAATTTGATTTCTATGAATTTGAACCGGGATTGATGAAAAGGGGGACTTTGAAATCTCCTGATACTAATTTGCATGAGGGAGTATATTCGCCCCTGCACGATGATTCAAAATTTTGTTCAACATGCCATCAATATAGATTAAAAGAAACCTTAACAATAGATACCGTTTATGCTGAATGGCTAAAAAGCGGTTATGGAAATAAAGGAAAACATTGCCAAGATTGTCATATGGCTCCTTATTCAGTGAAATATGATGATATGGAGGAAACTTATTATCATCATACCTTTGATGGACCTATGAAGATTTTTTTTTTAATTGATGAGGAGAATAAGTGTGTAGAATTCATTTCCAAGTCCATAGATATAGGCGCAAAGATTGTAAAAGATAAGAGAAAAAGTGAGATAAAAATTGATTTAACAAATAGTGGCATAGGCCATTTGCTTCCGGGTTCTGCACACGGATTGAGAAGACTTGGCCTAAAAGTTATGGCTTTTAATGAAAAGAATAAAAAGGTGTTAGAAGGCGAAGAAATTTTAGGTGTTATTTTAGCAAATAAAAATAATGAGGAAGTCCCCTTCTTTTGGGACGCTGAAAAAATAAAATCAGACAATAGGATTTTTCCTAATGAAAAAAGAGGTTTTACTTTTATCAGCGATTCTTCAGTGAAAAGTGTTGTTATCAGACTTGTTGAACATCTTATTCCCAAAGAGACAGCAGAAATTCTCGGTATTCAGGAATATGAAGTCCTTTTAAAAGAGTACGAGTTTAGTCAATAAATCGTTTGTTTATTCATAGAGAAGGCATGATACGGAATGTCCTGTATCTATTTCTTTCAGGGTGGGAGCCTTTTCAGAGCAGAGAGGCATCATCCTTTCTGGACATCGTGGATGAAAATGACATCCTGAAGGACGATTTACAGGGCTTGGAACATCACCTGAAATTATAATCTTTTTTCTTTTTGTTTTAGGGTCTGGTATAGGCGAAGAATTTAGCAGTATTTTCGTATAAGGATGTTTGGGAGTATTATAAATATCTTCACTTGTTCCCATTTCAACTATTTTTCCTAAATACATAACTGCTACCCTGTCACTTATGAATTTAACGAGATTTAAGTCGTGTGATATGAATATGTATGTCAAATTGAGTTTTTCCTTTAATTCAAGCATCAAATTTACAATCTGAGCCTGAATTGATACATCGAGAGCCGATACTGGCTCATCAGCTATAATTAAATCCGGTTTGAGCGCAATAGCTCTTGCAATTCCAATCCTCTGTCTTTGCCCGCCGCTAAATTCATGGGGATAGCGATTTGCATATTCCGGTGAAAGTCCGACAGTTTCAAGGAGTTCTTCTGTTATTTTTGGGATATCACCTTTGGAAGCTGCTTTGTGAATTTTGAGAGGTTCTGAAATTATTTTTCCTATTTTCATTCTCGGATTAAGTGATGAGTAAGGGTCCTGAAAAATCATCTGCATTTTCCTTCTAATAGGTTTCATCTGTTTGCTGTTGTATGATGTTATCTCTTCGCCTCTAAATATTATTCTTCCTTCTGTTGGCTCAATCAGTTTTAAGATTGTTCTGCCAAGCGTTGTTTTACCACAGCCGCTTTCGCCAACTAACCCTATGATTTCCCCCTCCTCTATATTTAAGGAAACATCATCAACAGCATAGACAAAACCTTTTCGTTGGGAGAAGATATTGCTTCTCAAAGGGAAATATGTTTTCAAATTTTTTATTGAAAGAAGAGTATTTTTCATAAATTTCTTTTTACTACAAGAAAGACAAATGATAAAGATACTTTATGGGAAATGCTGAAAAATGACTAAAATAGTAAAGATTGCAGATACCCAAAAACCTGAAAAGAAAGTGATTAAGGAAATCTGTGATTTTCTTAAAAAGGGAGGCATAATAGCCTATCCAACTGAAACCTGTTATGGCTTGGGAGCTGATGCATTCAATGAGGGCGCAGTAGAGAGAATTATTTCTTTGAAACGAAGAGAAGCAGGTAAGCCCATTGCAGTCATATCTGGTAATAGAGAAACTGCTATTAATGCCTTTAAAATTAAAAGTGGTGTTGTTTTAAAATTGGTAGAAAATTTTTGGCCCGGCCCATTAACCATTGTTGCTGAGTCGAGCATAAATTTTGCCAAAGGGATAATGTCAAAAGACGGGATGGTAGGAATTAGAGTTTCCGAAAATTCTTTTGCAAGGGCTATTGCAGATGAAATAGGGGGATTTCTTACTGCTACAAGCGCAAATTTCTCATTAGAGAAAGAGTGTCGAAGTGCGGAAGAGGTGATTGAAGCTTTTAAAGATAAAATAGAGATTGTTATCGATGGTGGAAAATCACAATCCAAAGGACTTTCAACAGTTATAGAGATAAGAAAGGATGGATATAAAATCCTAAGGGAAGGTCTCATTTCACAAAATGAAATAGAAAAAATAATAAAATAATATTAAAATCTACATAATATCTTTAATTATGCCTTGTCAATTTCACTATTGCAATATGATTAATTCTTTGCTATGTATCATCGTTTTAAGAGAATGTTAGTGATGAAGACAGTATGCCATAGCAAATTCGAAAGGAGTAAATAATGTCTATTACACATAACAAGCCAAGTAATCTTAAAAGAAAAAGAAGACATGGCTTCAGAAAGAGAATGAGTACAAAAGCGGGAAGAAATGTTATTAAAAGAAGAAGAGCAAAAGGCAGGGCTTCTCTTACTGCATAGTTGAAATTGATTGTAATGCCTAAAGAATTTGGCTTCGGAAGAGAATATCGAATATCTGATACCAAGGATATTAGGCAGATATATAAATATGGCAAAATTCTTAGAGCTGAAAGTTTTGAGATCAAATATGTAAAAAACGGTTTGTCTATCAGCAGAATTTGTTTTTCCGTTAATAGAAAATTAGCTTCTGCGCCAAAAAGAAACCGCGCAAAGAGACTACTGAGAGAATTATTTAGACTCAATAAAAAGAAGATACCCTGCGGTTACGATTTTCTGATTATTTTCAAAAAAGAGATTATTGGGAAAACATTTAAGGCGTTAGAAAAAGAGTTTTTGGAATTGCTTGCCAATGAAAAATTTTTTAAGGAGTAGAGGGAAGTGAAAATAATAAAAGCGTTGCCTATATCATTGATAAGACTTTATCAGTTGACTATTTCCCCTCTATTTGCTCCTTCCTGCCGTTTTGAGCCAAGTTGTTCAAATTATGCGATAGAGGCATATCAGAAATATGGATTTTTTAAAGCAACATTAGTTAGTCTAAAGAGAATTATAAGGTGTAATCCATTTGGCGGCAGTGGTTATGACCCTATAGAATGAAACTACATACTGTTAGCAAAGGAAAAAATATTATAAGATGCGATTCCGATTAATTCTTTTTATAATTTTAAGTGCAGCAATAATGCTGGCATATCAATATTATTTTATGCCAAAACTGCCTCCAGTAAAAAAGAAGGGAGAGATTTCACAGGCACTGCCTGCCCAAAAAAAAGGCGCAATCGTTGAAGAGAGTAAAGAAACAGAAATACCTAAACCACCCATATTGCCTTCTAAGATTAAGGAAGTGGATAGAGAAAAAATTGAGCAGAAGATAAAATCATTGGCGGCAGAGCAGGATAGAAAGATAGAGGTTGATACAGAGCTACTGAAATTTGTTTTTTCAGAAAAGGGTGCATATATAGAAAAAATATTTCTTAAGAAGTTTAAGAAGGATGATGAGCCGATAACGCTTTTTGAGGATTCATATTATGGAGCTCTTTTTCTTGCCAGTGAGAATGGAAGCAATGCCTTGCCCTTTATTTTTGAAGGTCCTTCTAAGATTTCTTTGGGAAAAAGTGAAAGCAGAGAGCTCATATTCAAGTCCGTAACTGAAGATGGCATTGAAGTTGAAAAAAGATTCAAAATTGATGGTTCCCATTACACAGTGGAAATGCTGTTAGGTTTGAGAAATGATTCAGAATCACAGATAAATATCTCGGAGCAGATTCTTTTAGGTCCTCATTTTTTTCTTTTAGGAGAAGAAGGTAATAATAGGTATAGAGGTCATGTTGGTCCTGTAATTGAGAGTCAAGGAAAGGTTATTAGAGAAAAGATTGAGAAATTAAAAGAGGCAAAAGTTTTTTCCAACAATATCAGGTGGACAGGGCTTGAAAGCAAATATTTTCTTGCATCAATAAAACTGCCTGAGAAAAATTTTTCTGCCGGTTTTTTCCCAGAAGGGAAGGATAAGGTTACAGTAAGCATTCAGTCAGTAATAAAAAACCTTAAACCCCTTGAATCAATAAAGACAAAGTATTCATTTTATTTTGGCCCAAAGTATTATTCTCTTTTAGAGAAAAACGAATTGGGAAATGCAGTTGATTTTGGGTGGTTTGGATTTTTGGGTAAACCGCTTCTCATTGCCTTGAACTGGATATATTCCTATATTGGGAATTATGGTCTTTCAATAATAATTATCACAATAATTCTCAAAATTATTTTTATTCCTCTTACACAAAAAAGCTTTACTTCAATGCAGAAGATGAAAGAGATACAGCCGCAGATAAAAGCGATTCGTGATAAATATAAGAAAGACCCCAAGAAGATGAATGAAGAGACAATGGCTTTGTATAAAGAATACGGTGTCAATCCAATGGGCGGATGTTTGCCAATGATTTTCCAGATTCCTGTTTTTATAGCATTTTATAATGTTCTTTTGAATTCCGTAGAATTGAGAGGAGCACCATTTATCTGGTGGATAACAGATCTTTCTCAGAAAGATCCCTATTATATTACGCCCATATTGATGGGAATCACGATGCTTATACAACAGAGGATGACTCCAAGTGCGGGTGACCCTCGCCAAGCACAGATAATGATGATTATGCCTGTAGTTTTTACATTTATGTTTATGTCCTTTCCAGTAGGGTTAGTTATTTATTGGACTGTTAATAATATATTAACAATAGGACAGCAGTATTTTCTTATGCCAAAACAAAGTGATTCTCAAGAAGAGGAAGTGGAAGGGAAATCAAAGAAGAAAAAGAAGAGAAGGAAAGGGAGAGAGAATAAAAAGTGACGAAGTATATTGGTGAAGGTGCAACTGCCAACGAAGCAATCGAAAATACTTTGGAGAAGTATGGTTTTTTGCGCGATGAAGTGAAAGCTGAGATTATTGACAAAGGGAGAAAAGGGTTTCTTGGCTTTATGTCGAAGCCTGCCAAGATTCAATTGGAGGTTATAAATCTTAGTCCAGAAGAAAGAGCAAGGTTTTTGCTCAAAAAAATAATTGAGGATATGGGATTTACTGCGGACATTAAAGTGGAAAAAAAAGATGGTAAACTCTTGGTTGACATTTCTTCCAAGGATGCTTCTCATCTTATAGGCAGAAGGGGGGAAACCCTCTATGCAATGGAGCATATTCTCACTAAAGCATTGTCAAATAGGAATGGCAGTAAAATAAATGTTGAAATCGATATTGATTCATACCGCAAAAAAAGAAAAAATCTGCTGAATAGGGAAGTCAAAAAAGCAGTTGAAAAAGTTAAGAAAAATAAAAAAACAGTTTCTTTACCTGCGTTGTATATAGATGAGAGAAAAATTGTTTATCGTTTGATAAAAAGATATCATGGAATTAAAGCACGAAGCATAGGCACAGGAGATTTTAAAAGGGTTGTCATATCTACTACCAGTCCAAAAAACCGCCAAAAATGAATTTTTTTCAGACTCTGTTCCCATTCAAGCTGCATTCGATTGAGTTGTTTTTTGAGTATTGTCAAAGCTAATATTTTCAGGTTCCTTGATTTTAAACTCTTCAACCATATTCTGCATTTCCCTTGCTTGTCCGGACAGTTCAGCGCAAGAACTTGCCGTTTCTTCAGAATTAGCTGAATTCTTTTGTGTTATTCTGTTGATTTCTTCCACAGCTATATCTATTTCTTCAATTAGTTGATTTTGCTTTGAAGATGCAGAAGCTATGTTTTCAACAACTTTTGCCGTTTCTATTACATTGTTATTTATCTCTTCCAAGTTTTCGATAACTTCCTGATTAAGCTCAACTCCAATGTCAGCTTTTTTAATTGATTCTTCAATTAATTGGGCAGTACTTTTAGCGGCTTCAGCACTCTTTATGGCAAGATTTCTAACTTCTTCCGCCACCACGGCAAAGCCTTTTCCAGCTTCACCAGCGCGTGCGGCTTCGACAGCGGCGTTAAGTGCCAAAAGATTTGTTTGGAAAGCAATCTCATCGATTGTTTTAACAATCTTTGCTGTTTTGTCTGAGGAATTCTTTATTTCTCCTATGGCGGAGGAAAGCCGTTGAATACTTTCTTTGCCCTTTTCTGTACTTTGTCGAGATGATAGAGATAATTCTTTTGCTTTGTTGGAGTAACTTAGATTTTCAGCTATTATGTCTGTAATTTCTTTTAATCTATTGGTTACTTTGTCAAGCGCTTCTGCTTGAAGCATTGCACCTTCAGCTATTACTTGTCCTGCATTTGTGAGATGCGCGGCTTCCGATGCAACTCCCTTTGATGCTACTGAAACCTTATTGATACTGCTATTGAGGTTTTCAATTGCTTTATTTAGTGCATTTGTAATTCTTGCATGGTCTCCCTTATAATCTCCTTTCACGCTGACAGTTAAATTTTTGTTTGCTACCTCCTCGAGGATTCTTGTTGTTTCGTTAATGGGCTTGACTGCACTGTCAATAGTTTCATTTATCCCTTCAATAAGCTTTCTATATGCACCTTTAAACTTTTCTGCATTACCTCTTATGTCGAGCTTCCCATTTTTTGCTGATTCTGTCAGCTTTGTAGTTTCTTCGGTCAGAGACTCTATTGTATGACTTACTGCCATAACTGATTTACTAAGAATGTCTTTATCACTTAGTGGCGTTAGTTTTATCGTTGTGTCGCCTTCAGCTAAACGTTTTATTGCATGCGCAATTTCACCTAAAGATATCAAAACTTTTTTGATTGCATTTTTAAGTCTGCCTGCTTCGTTTACCGCTGTCTTACCAAGTCTTTCAGGAAAGTCTCCTACGGAGATTCTTTCCATTATATCTACTGCATCATTGATTGGAACGACTATTTTTCGGATTAGAAAGTGAGATGCCGCAACTCCAATAAATATTGCAGCAATCCCAAATAAAATCATTGCATATACAGATTTTCGATAGCTTTCATAAGATTTTGCAACTGCATTTTTGACCTTTTCAGTTTGAAGTATTGTGTAAGCTGTCAGAGAAGATTTGTATTCATTTAAAAGTTTTTGTGTTTCACTTAAAATGATTTCCCGCGCTTCTTTTCTTTTCCCTTTTTCCAAAGCAAGAGAAAGAGCTTTATTTAGGGAATTTTCATACTTCGTCTTCTCTTCTTCTACTTTAGCAAGTGCATTTGCCTCATCATCGCTTTGAGATTCATTCTTTAAAGATTGAAGAAGTTTACTGCTTGTTATCATATTGGTTTTTATTTTCGCCAAAGCAGATTGAAGCTCTTTTTGATTTTTTGAATGAAAGATTAATCTCTGCATTTCACTGTTTTTACAGGCAAGGTCTATAAGTCCGCTTGCAGTGCCCGCTTTATTCCACTCAACATTGTATATATGAGAAGTTGTATTGTATATTTTATCAAGGCGGTTTATGGCATGAAGAAGGACTAATTCAGTCATCAAGATTGTTATTGCAAAACCAAGGGAAAGAAGAGTCCTCATCTTAAAGTTTTTCTTTTTCATCATCGTCCTCCGGTTAGTGGCTTATTTGGACTTCTTCCTATTTGAATGATTGCTTTTTGTGTTGAAGTATCAATCGGTAAAAATCTGTTTTTTTTTATTATTATTTTTGATTTATCTTTTTTAAGAGCCAACAATAAATAAATTGACAAAGAACTTTCATTA
>RFHX01000365.1 GCA_003695725.1 Candidatus Schekmanbacteria bacterium | reverse complement strand
TTTTCAAAAATTAAATCAACAAGGTATTTACTCTGATATCTTTAAAACTTTGTCAAGTTTTCTCACCCTATCCGTTGTCTTTATACCAACCATATCACCTGCTGAAACCTTCTCAACAGGTTGATGCTCAATCTGCATAGATTCTACTGTTTGTTCAAAATCGGTTGTGTTTCCCAAAAACCTGATTTTGTCTCCTATGGATAATGTCCCTGATGTAATTTTTATTGCCGCTACACCAACTTTATTAAAATAATTATCCACAACACCAATTTCTTCTTCTTTCATATTCTACTCCTTTCTAAAAAATTGAAAAAACATTCAATTTAATAGAAATACAATAATATTATAATCTCCTTTTTCAATATGTTTTTAAAACTTTTTTATTATTAAACAATCATCTTTATCTTATTTCATTGAATCATCATTTCCCTGAATGTCAATTCATCCTTTTTACCATCGACATCTACGACAATCTTGTCTCCTTCAGAAAATTCCCCTTCCAAAATTTTAAGGGCAAGGACATCCTGAATTTCTCTCTGAATCAATCGTTTAAGTGGTCTTGCACCAAATGCTTCACTATATCCTTTTTGAGCAAGATATTGCACCGCCTCATCTGTCAGCTCTATGTCTATCTTTCTTTCACTCAGATATTTTTTAAGATTATTAATCTGGATATGCACTATCTTTTCAATATGTTCACGGCTCAATGGATGAAATACAATTATCTCATCAATTCTGTTTAGAAATTCCGGCTTGAAATAATCTTTTAAAGAATCACGTACCTTATATGCTATTTCTTCATAATTTGATTCATTCATCCCTGTTATAAATTGACTCCCAATATTTGAAGTCATAATAACGACAGTATTGGTAAAATCAACTGTCTTTCCGTGACCATCAGTAAGTCTTCCATCATCTAATAGCTGTAGAAGAATATTGAAAACATCTTGATGGGCTTTTTCAATTTCATCAAATAGGATAACAGAATAAGGGCGCCTCCTTACTGCTTCTGTCAAAGCTCCGCCCTCTTCATAACCCACATATCCCGGGGGAGCACCTATTAGCCGAGAAACTGAATGTCTCTCCATATATTCCGACATATCAATACGCACCATATTCTGCTCATCGTCAAAGAGAAACTCGGCTAAAGCACGAGCAAGCTCGGTTTTTCCTACACCTGTAGGTCCCAAGAATATAAATGAACCAATAGGCCGCTTTGCATCCTGCAATCCTGCCCGTGACCTTCTTACTGCACGGCATACGGCATCAACAGCATCATCCTGTCCAACGACTCTTTCCCTGATTTTATCTTCCATTCGAAGAAGCTTTTCCTTCTCTCCTTCAAGCATCTTTGAAACAGGTATTCCCGTCCATTTAGAAACAACCTCAGCTATATCTTCTTCATCAACCTCTTCTTTAAGAAATTTTTCCTCTGCCTGTAATCTTGCAAGCTCTTTGTTTGCTTCTTCAAGTTCTGATTCCAATTTTTTAAGTTCATCATAGAGAAGTTGAGCAGCTTTCTCCAAATTTCCCTCTCTCTGAGCAGATTCCGCTTCTGCTTTTACATTTTCAATTTGTTCTTTGAGTGTCCTTATTCTTTGTATCTTCTGCTTCTCATTTTCCCAATGAACTTGCATTGAATCTAGTTTTTCCTTTAAATCAGCAAGTTCTTTTTCCAATTTTTCAAGCTGCTCTTTTGAACTATCATCTTTTTCCTTCTTCAACGCTTCGCGCTCTATTTCCATTTGTGTAATTTTCCTTGTAATCTCATCAATCTCTGTAGGCATACTGTCTATTTCAATTCTAAGTCTCGATGCCGCCTCATCTATTAAATCGATAGCTTTATCAGGCAGAAAGCGATCCGTTATATATCTATTAGATAAGGTTGCTGCCGCTATGATTGCAGAATCCTTTATTTTTACACCATGATGGACTTCATATTTTTCCTTTAATCCTCTAAGTATCCCAATTGTATCCTCCACGGTTGGCTCACTCGTATAGACTGGCTGAAATCTTCTTTCAAGGGCGGCATCCTTTTCGATATATTTTCTATATTCATCTAGGGTTGTTGCACCTATGCATCTCAATTCTCCTCGAGCAAGTGCAGGTTTCAACATATTTGCTGCATCCATAGCACCTTCTGCCGCACCTGCACCAACAAGAGTATGCAACTCATCTATAAAGAGAATTATTTTCCCCTCTGATTCTGTTATCTCATTCAAAAATGCCTTCAGTCGGTCTTCAAATTCACCTCTATATTTCGCTCCTGCAATCAATGCTCCCATATCGAGCGCAACAAGCGATTTATTTTTTAACCCCTCAGGCACATCACCTTCAACAATTCTTCTTGCAAGTCCTTCCACAATTGCAGTTTTACCTACGCCGGGCTCACCAATGAGGACTGGATTGTTTTTTGTCCTTCTTGATAGAACCTGCATCACCCTTCTAATTTCGTCATCTCTGCCTATTACAGGGTCAAGTTTGCCTTTGGCGGCAAGTTCAGTCAAATCTCTGCCATATTTTTTCAAAGCTTCATATTTCTCTTCCGGATTTTCGTCAGTAATTCTCTGAGTGCCTCGTATCTCTTTCAGCACACTAAAAATGGCATCTTTAGTTACGCCTGCCTGAGACAAAACCCTTGAAGCCGCTCCACCCTTTTCATCGGCAATGGCAATCAATATATGCTCTGTGCTTACATATTCATCCTTTAACCTGCTTGCTTCTGCAAATGAATTGCTCAGCACCCTTTCCAATCTTGGAGAAATATAAATCTGCCGTCCCTCTCCATAAACTTTAGGGATTTTCTTAATCTCCTCATCTACATTCATTATAATTTGATTCTTGTCAGCTCCAAGTTTTTGCAATATTGGAGTAACTATACCCTCTTTTTGTTCCAAAAGAGCCAATAGCAGATGTTCAACATCTATCTGCTGATGGTCATTCTTCTCCGCTATTATTCTTGAATTTTCAATTGCCTCTCGCGCTTTAACTGTAAACTTATTAAATTGCATATTGCCATCTCCTCCTTTCTGCCCTCATCTTCACCTTCTGATTATGACCGGACATTTAATATTCCGCAATACATATTCCGTAGTACTGCCTAAAACCATTTCTATTATTCTGCTGTGTCCATATGCACCCATAAAAACCAAATCAATTTCTTCCTTTTCTGAAAATTCGACTATTACTTCATGGGCATTGCCTTCTATAAATGAAAAAATAGCTTTTATTTCATAAGAATCAAGATACTTTTTTGCTTCTTCAAGCTTCTTTTTACCCTCATCTTCGTCTTTGCCTACTGTCAAAATGTGCATTTCCGCTCCAATTGCAATGGCAAACTCAGCTGCCGTCTGCATTGCCAAACTGGCGTAATTGCTCCCATCAAAGCAAAGGAGGATTCGTTTAATTTCCCTATATTCAGCAGGAGTCAGAAAAATCGGCTTTTGGGATTTTCTTATGACCGCATCACTTATTGACCCAAGCAATCCTTTATCAAATTTTGCATTCAACCCCTTTTGTGCCAAAACAATAATATCTGCTGTTTTTGCCCTGCTGCATATTTCATTAGAAACTATTCCCGTATCGAGATATGTCTCATAAGGGATACCGTTATCCCTGCATTTCTCAGCAAACTCTTCAAGAATTTCACTTCCTCTTGAAGAAAGCACTTCCTTCATCTTGTCTGAAAGATTTACATATGGTTCAAATCCCATTGCGCCTGATATATCATGCACAATAGGTCCTTCAAGGGCAACGAGGTCAACAACATGTTGTCCAAAGAGTTTTGCTTTAAATTGTTTGGCTAACCATATTGCATACTTAAGACAAATATCACTGTATGGCGAACGGTCGAGTGGGATTAGTATATTCTTAAACATTTTTAGCCCCTTATAGATTAAATTATTTATTTTAAAGCTATGAAACCATCTTAATTTAAAAATAATTACCAATATATTCATTGTAAAGATTTTTTTCTAAATCATCAGACCAAAATTCAGCTGGAAAATTATCATTAGTTTCAGATATTGCTTCAGGTTTTGCCAACAAACAAGCTAAAAGCAATTCCTGGCGTCTACTAAGCTGATTTTTCTGATTCAACGCTGTCGTTTTTACAGGCTGTGCAGCGGCAGGCGGCTTATTAAC
>RFHX01000364.1 GCA_003695725.1 Candidatus Schekmanbacteria bacterium | reverse complement strand
TATCTATATTCACCTGAAGGGAGAATTCTTGAGAACTTTCTTGTTGTCATAAAAGATGATGTAATAAGCTATGTTGGGAAAAGCGCTTCCCCTTCTGTAGAGGCAGATTATGATATTGGAAATTCTATTCTTCTTCCCGGATTCATAAATGCGCATTGCCATTTAGAGCTTACAGGCTTCAAAGGAAAGATCAAGAAGGGTATATCCTTTGCAGGATGGGTAGAAGATATCATTTCGCTTAAGATTAGGACATCAAAGAAAGAGTATAGTTTATTTATAAGGGAAGGGATAAAAGAGGCAGTTAGAGGCGGCTGTACCTTCTTTTCTGATATTTCAAGCTCTTATCTGTCAGCGCCACTTCTCAATGAAGCAGGTGTGCGGGGCATAGTTTTTTATGAGGCAATAGGATTTAAAAATGAAGAAAGCGATTATCATTTTGAAAGATTGAAGGAGGCAATTGAAAAGCATAAAAAGGAGCAATATTCAAATATATGTGCAGGTATCAGTCCTCATGCAGTCTATTCGGTTTCATCTTCACTTTTTAAAAAATGCGTAGAATACTCAAAAAAAGAATCTCTGCCTCTTCAAGTCCATCTTGGCGAAACAGTGGAGGAATCTTTATTTCTTGAGAAGGGGGAAGGTATTTTCTTTACTCTTTTGTCTTTTTTGGGTCAACTCGACGAGGATTGGGAAGCGAAAGGTATTCCTCCTATCATCTATATGAAAGAGCTTGGTTTTCTTGATAATCGTAATACCTTTGTCCATTTCAACTTTTATACGAATGAAGAACTGGATATTTTATCAAAAACTGAGAATTCAGTTGTAGTATGCCCTTTGTCGAATAATGAATGGTTTGAGAGGGAAACATCTCCTCTTTTCGATTGTATTGAAAAAGAAATAAATTTGGCTATTGGGACAGATAGTTGTGCAAGCAATTTTGGCTTGAATATGTTTGATGAATTACGGATGTTAAAAAAGATTTGTCCATCATTAACACCATACGAATTGATAAAAACTGCAACTGTTAATGGAGCATATGCATTCTGTATGTCTGAAAAATTAGGAAGAATTGAAGAAGGTTTCTATGCAGATTTGATTGCTGTACCTGTAGATTTTGTAAGCGCAGATAAGGATTTGATTGAAGGTGTAATTGAAGAATCCAAAGAAGTCAATTTTTCAATGGTAGGTGGCAAAGAGATTTACTCTTGCCTTTAAAGAAGCGAATGATTATTGACGATTGTAATCATTTAAAAATAAAATATTAATCACATTTTAAATATGGACTTGATATGATATCGAATTACATCAGTCTCATAAGAGTAAAACAATGGACTAAAAATCTTATTGTTTTTTCAGGACTCATTTTTTCCGAAAATCTTTTTCATCCTCTTCAGCTTGAAAAGAGTATTGCCGCCTTCATATTGTTCTGTTTCCTCTCTTCATCTGTCTATGTCATCAATGATATCTGCGACCTTGAAAATGACCGGCAACATCCTATAAAAAAGCAAAGACCCTTGCCTGCAGGCTTGATTTCTTTGAAAAGCGCAATTTTATTTGCACTTTGCCTTGACATTTTCGTGTTTGTTTCAGCTTATTATCTTAACGCTGTTTTTTTTAAGATATGCGTCATCTATTTTGTTACTTTTGTTACATACTCCCTTTTTCTGAAGAATGTGGTTATTTTGGATGTTCTTATCATTTCCTGTGGTTTTGTGATGAGGGCTATTGCAGGAGCGGTGGTTATTGAAGTCAGATATTCGCCTTGGTTTATGGTGTGTACTTTCCTTTTATCCCTCTTTCTTGCTTTGGCAAAAAGAAGACATGAAATTGTTCTTTTAAATGAAAACGCCACTGCCCATCGAAAGATACTTGAAGAATATAGCACTTATTTTCTTGATCAGATGATTTCTGTGGTTACTCCCTCAACAATTATTGCTTATACTATTTATACATTATCTCCTGATGCGATTAGCCCTAATCTCGAATATACTGTGCCTTTTGTCGTATATGGAATTTTTCGCTATCTCTATCTGGTGCATCAGAAAGGACGAGGGGGCAGGCCGGAATTGATACTACTTACTGATATACCTCTACTTTTCAATGTAATGATATGGGCGGCACTTTGTGTTTACATAATTTACTTTCTGGATTGAGTTGCTGATGGACAGGTCAGATAATATAAAACTTTCTATTGTCATTCCAGTCTATAATGAAAAAGACCTTGTGCTTAAGCTATTAAGAAAAGTTGAAGAAAAAGTTCAGCTTAATAAGGAAATAATTATTGTTGATGATTGTTCAACAGATGGAACAAGAGAGATATTGAAAAATCTGGAAAATGAGAACAAATACAAAATTTTATTCCATTCAAAAAATATGGGGAAAGGGGCGGCTCTACGGACAGGATTCAGCCAAGCAACAGGAGACATCATTATGATTCAAGATGCAGATCTTGAATATGATCCATCTGAATATAAGATTTTGATCGATCCTATTTTGAATGACCAAGCTGATGTTGTTTACGGATCAAGATTTTTATCAGGTCCCCATAGGGTTTTACTTTTTTGGCATTATGTTGGGAATAAAATTCTTACAACCTTTTCGAATATGATGACCAATCTGAATTTAAGCGATATGGAAACATGCTATAAGGTATTTAGAAGAAAAGTTTTGGAGAAGATAAATTTGAAATCTAATAGATTCGGATTTGAACCTGAATTTACTGCAAAGATAGCCAAAAATAAGTTCAGAATATATGAAGTCCCTATTTCTTATCATGGAAGAGATTATAATGAAGGAAAGAAGATAACATGGAAAGATGGCGTTGTTGCTATATGGTGTATAATAAAGTATAGGTTTTTTGATTGACTAAAAGCCGTAAAACTCCTTTATCCATTCCATTTCAGAAGCAATTCCTTCCTCGACAGATGTGGATGGGTGAAAATGCAGAATTTTGCGGGCTTTGGCAGTATTTGCAAAGGTATGCTTTACATCGCCTTTTTGAGTTTCACTATAATTGATTTTTATTTCTTTTCCGCAAAGCTTTTGCATTATATTTAATATTTCCTTCAATTTCATTCTGCTCCCACCGCCAAGATTGAAAACCTGACCTTCTGCACCATTTGCAAAGGCAGCGCTGTAAGTAGCATCTACAATATCTGCAATGTATGTAAAATCGCGAGTTTGCTCTCCATTTCCATAGACTTCAATTGGTTTATCCTCGAAAATGTTTTTTAAAAATTTGTGAAAAGCCATATCCGGCCTTTGCCTTGGCCCATAGACAGTAAAAAATCTAAGAGCCACTGAGGGCACTGAATAATTTTTGTAATAAAGAAGTGAGAGATGCTCGCCTGCTAATTTTGATACTCCATACGGCGATATAGGGTGGGGAGTGTCCTCTTCATCCATAGGAAGTTTTGATGTGTCGCCATAAACTGATGATGATGAAGCATAAACAAACCTTTCAATATTGCAGTTTTTTAAATTTTCAAGAAGTACTTGCGTTGCTTCTATATTATTCTTTGCATAGATAGAAAATTGCTTCCCCCAACTGCTTCTCACTCCTGCCTGTGCCGCAAGGTGAAAAACTACATTGATGTCAGAAAGAATTGCTGGTAAATCGGCTTCTGTTATGGATGATTCGATAAGTTTGAAGTTTTTCGATTTCTTTAAATTTGTAAGATTTTTTTCTTTGAATTGCCTTGGATAGTAGTCAAGAAAGGAATCGATGCCTATTACTTCTATCCCTTCTGAGACCAACTTTTCAGAAAGATGAGAACCTATAAATCCTGCTGCTCCTGTTACCAATACTTTCATTATTATATAATGTTTGAAAG
>RFHX01000363.1 GCA_003695725.1 Candidatus Schekmanbacteria bacterium | reverse complement strand
TGAAATGATAGGTTATAACATACCTGTAATCGTATCAAACATACAAGGCCATAAAGAATTCATAACAAAATGTAATTCAATTCAATTAGAACCAAATGGTAAGAAGTTTATATCCCACCAACTTTATCCTTATACCGGGAATAATATGGACGACATAGACGTTAAAGAAGTGGTTGATAAAATACAATACGTAATAGACAATTTCCAATCAATTAAAAAAAGGAAATTTAAGCCGCTGCCGTCGTTAGAGGAATGCTCATACGAATTAAATAATAAATTGTTGGAGGTGTTAGGAGATGGTGAAGATTTATTGGCAAGGGGTGGTTTTTCATCCTACTGGCGTGGCGTCGCACCATAGGGAAATAATAAGGGGACTTATAAAGAAGGGGATACCCGTCCATGTATTCGATTTTTATAACCCAGATTTTGATGATAGTAAACAGACTCTAGGTAATAATGCATACTCTCTAATTGATTATAAAGATAAAGATGTGTGTACTATTTTAACATATCGTCCAGACATGTGGTTATCTACTCAAATTGCTGGCGATGTTTATGGATTAGTTGTTCATGAAGGTAGTAAGATACCAGAAAACTGGGGGGAAATAATAAATAGGATATGTAAGAAAATAATTGTTCCTAGCAAAGCGACCAAAAACCTATTCTTTAATGGTGGAGTCAGAGTACCAATCCATATAGTTCCGGAAGGGATAGACACAAATAGGTTTAATCCCAAAATTAAACCAAGAGAAAGAGAGGATGAGATTAAGGATAAGTGTGTTTTCTTATCAGTTAATTCTTGGACCGGCGCCGAAAACGATAGGAAGGGGACGGATATTTTAATAAAGGCATTCTTAAATGAATTTACTGAGGAAGATGATGTGGCACTTTACTTAAAGATATCCACCTTTTTTATGCCACAGTATGATGCAGAAAAATTAATTAAGAATATTGGTAAGGAAATGGGGTTAACTAAAATACCAACGATAATAGCCGATCAGACTTATTTAGAGCCAAGTAAACTACCCCAATTATATCGTATGGCTGATTGTTTTGTGTCTCCCACGATGGGAGAATCTTGGGGATTAACTATTCATGAAGCGATGGCTTCTGGTTTACCAGTAATTCTGACTAAGAATAATGAGGCAGGATATATGGATTTTGTTGGCGACTTCCCTTTTTGGATAGAAACTAAAGAGAAAATTCAAGCGGATAGAAGGTTTTTTGTTGAGGGGAACCTAATGCCTAAACCGGACATAGACTCATTGAGGAAGAGGATGAGAGAGGTTTATGAACTATGGAAGAAAGACAGAAACAAACTTAAGGATAGGGGAATCAAAGGAAGCAATCATGTCTCTAAGTATACTGGGGAATATTCTGCACAAAAGTTGGTGGAGGTGCTTAAAAAATGATTCTTGGGGAATCAAAACTTAGTGATAATGGTAATTCAAATGATAAGAAAAAGATAACCTTCCTTTGGGTATCGGATGACCCGTGGCAAAAGACCGGATATGGTATGGTTGGTAGAAATGTTTTAAAGAGATTAGCCAAAGAGAAAGATATAGAAGTAATTGCTCTTGGTACTCAGTTTCGTGGTGGTGAAATAGAATATGAGGGATATAAGGTTGTCTCTGGATTTAAACATCCGGACGGATTTGATGCTTTGGGTTTTTATATAAAGAAATATAATCCAGATGTGGTTGTTACATTAAGGGATATCGGATTACAAGCAGGATACGTTCCAGCAATAGAAGAAGCAAGAAAGAACGGGTGGACAGGCCGGTGGTATGGATATTGTCCTTTAGATACTAAGGTCGTTGTTAGGGAATGGATTCCTATCTGGGATAGGATGGATGGAATAATAGCTATGTCCGAATGGGGAAAATTAACCATCTCTCACCATACTAAAGATAGATATAAAATAGTTACAATTCCTCATGGAGTAGATACCAAAGTATTCAAACCAATTAAAGAAGAAATTAGAAATAGGCTTAGAGATGCCGGTGCTCCTTTTTCAGAAATGTTTATTGTTGGGGCTGTGGGCAGGAATCAATATCGTAAAATGTGGTATAAATTATTTGAGGGGTTTTCTAAGTTTGCTAAGGATAAGAGTGACGTTATGTTATTGATTCATTCTGATTCAGATCCGGTGGTTGTCTCAGATGGTTGGAGTTATAATCACATAGCGGAAAAGTATGGTATGCGTGGGAAATGGCAATTAACTTATCCTAAGTTAGATATCCAGACAAGATTTAATATAGATGATGAGAAAATGAATGAAATATACAATTCATTCGATGTTTTTTGTTTACCTACCGGCGGGGAAGGATTTGGTGTTCCACTAATAGAAGCTCAGGCAGCAGGGGTTCCTGTAGTTACTACTGCATATACCACAGGATTTGAGTTAGTTAAGGGGCACGGGGAACTTATCCCACCATTAAAAGACACATACGGTAGGGACGTTACTTGGGTAGGACAAAATGGGGTTGAGTTTGTTATCCCAGACGACAATAAAATAGCAGAGGCGCTACAGAAATTATATGATGATAAGAAACTTAGAGAGAAATATTCTAAAGAATCTAGGGAATTTTCTTTAAAATATGATTGGGATAAGATAAATGAGTTGTGGGTCAAATTAATCAAAGAAAGACCAACCCAATTAAAGAATGAGGAC
>RFHX01000362.1 GCA_003695725.1 Candidatus Schekmanbacteria bacterium | reverse complement strand
GCTTATACCTATTATTTAAAGCTTTATTTGATTTAAGGGAGCGATATTTATGAAAAAAGTTATATTAGTTATTTTTATTCTCATTTTGGTTTCAGCAATTTCTGCAGAAGCTAATGTTTTTACTGTAATGCAAAATGGCGGTAGTCGTCTTGCCGCAACTCAATACACAGATGGTGGTTGGGGATGGCCCTTAAATGCCCCGCCAACTTACGAAAATATAATTGGTCCGATAGCTATGGGGTTGGCACAAGCATACAGGGTGACAGGAGATCCAGCTATGTTGTCTGCTTTACAAGATGCCGCTGCTTATTTCCAATCAAAACCCACAGGTTATTTTTCTCCATCAGACGGATACATTGCGGCGGAATTGGACAGCATTCTCGGCGGCACAGCAAATACTGATTTTGTGAAAGCTAATTTTTATGACCAGTTAGCCGCAGGCACCTATAACCGCAAAGGGCTTGGTACACTTTACGATACTGCTGGATATATAAACCTTATTAGGACATCGAGAGAAAGTCAGGGTATTGCAAATCTTGCGGCATGGGACATAGGCATTGGAATTGTTGGTGCGGCGGCTGTTGGCGCAGATACAACGGAATGGATCAATGGAACGAAAGCTGAAATCGATGAGCTCGATGGCAGTGCCTACTACGATGTGGTTGGGCTTGCCGGCGCAATATTTGGTCTTGCAACAGTCGGTGAAGATTATGACCCTATAGCAGGAGAACATGCCGCTGCAAGCAATATCAATGATCTTGCTGATATTTTGGCAAGTTATCAGATCGGTCTTTCAGGCGGTTTTACTTGGAATTCAAATTATTTGAATCCCAATGAAGGAAATGAAACTGTTCAAGAGACAGCATATGCTATTTTAGCCTTGAAGGAAGTTGGCGGATATGGCAATGTCATAGATAGGGCATCTCAGTATTTACAGTCTGTCCAGCTCTCAACAGGCGGATGGGAAAACTATGCAGGTGACGGAGAAAATAATGAGGTAACCGGTGAAGCGCTTTGGGCAATATCTGCAAATCCAGTACCCGAGCCTTCTACCCTTCTTCTTCTTGGGGCAGGTTTAGCAGGACTATATTTTTTTAGAAGAAAATAACAGCTGATCAAATCATCAAAAAATCCTCCACATTGTCTAAAATGTGGGGGATTTTTTTTAACTCGAAAGGATCAAAAATCCTTCATCGACTTCCCTTTTCTTGACAGCCCAGTCATAGATAAAGAATAATAATACTATTAGTGTAAATTAAAGCGTGAGCTTCTCAAAGAATGAAAATGAAAGTTAAATCGAAAAATATATCCCTTTTGTTTTTGGGAATAGCAGTTTTATGTTCTTTTTCTGCCTGTTCTTGGCTGGGTTTTCAAAGAAAATATGACCTTTCAAAACTTTCAAAAATTGAGCGAATAAGACATTTTTCAGGCAATGATTACAGCCGTGTCGCAATAGATATGAATAAGGGCGCAAGATATAAGGTGCATCGCGTAGATAAGTCTGACAGAATCTACATCGATATCTATGATTCCTATTTGTCAAAAGAGCTTATTGCCAAAAGATTTGTCATAAAAGACGGAATCTTGAAAAATGTACGCTCCCTTTATTACAAGCCTACGACAGTAAGGGTTATAATGGATGTTGAAGAGTTGCAGAATTACAAAGTCTTTTCTTTGAATAATCCCTTTCGCGTCGTTGTTGATTTTATGGGAATCAGAAGAGATGTTGCGAAAAATGAAAAAGTTTACAAAAAGCCGATTCTTCAAAAAAAGGGAACCAAAACTGTGAAAAAGGAATCTGGAAGCGTAAGTCTTCTTCGCCAGCTTGGCTTGGGTGTGAATACAATTGTCATTGATGCAGGGCATGGGGGGAAAGACCCCGGCGCAATTGGAATAAACGGCCTTCGTGAAAAGGATGTTGTTCTCGATGTAGCGAGGCGTCTTAAAAAACTGATTACAGAGAAATACAATCTCAATGTGATTATGACGCGTGATAGGGATATTTTTATCCCTTTGGAAGAGCGCACAGCAATTGCAAATGCTCGAGGCGCCGACCTTTTCATTTCGATTCACGCCAATGCAAGCAGGAACATTAGAGCTTCCGGGATTGAAACATATTATTTGAATTTGACAAATGACCCTTATGCTATCGAAGTTGCCGCCCGTGAAAACAGTGCAACGACGAAAAATATAAGCGACCTTCAGGACATACTTAAAGATTTAATGAAGAATACAAAAATCAGTGAATCCAGCACACTTGCGCGAATAGTGCAGAATCACCTGCCTGCCACACTTTCGCAAAGATACAGCTATATAAAGAGTCTTGGCGTAAAGAAAGCTCCTTTTTATGTTTTAATCGGGGCAAATATGCCAAGCATACTCGTTGAAATATCCTTTATAACAAACCCGAGAGAAGGAAGAAATCTCGCATCTCCCCAGTATCGCCAATTAATAGCAGAAGGTATATGTAATGGTATTTCTGAATATGTGTCTTCTCTTTCAAAATACAAAGGCAACCTCTATTCTTCCGGTAAATGAGGCGTATTAGACATCTTTGAAGTTTAATTCACCATTCTATCAGCTTATCCTAAAATTCATTGTTACCCTATGGAAAACTGATTTATAAAAATATCAGCTTTTGTGAGAAGGTATTGACTAAAGTAAGACTGTGATTTTTCTTAAATTGTGATAAAAGATAATTATATAATAGGAGTTTTGGGCATATATAGTAGATAAAGACAAGCATTTTGAAAGGCAGGAAATGATTGATGAAAAGATAGTATCGTATTACAAAGATAAGCTGCGCATAGGCACGGAAAAGATAAAAGAAATGCACTATGACGGTGCGCCGCCTGAATCTCTAAGTAATGCCATCAGCTGCCTCTGGGACGGGATTTTGAGAGATGTCTTTTTTGAGGTTGCAGAAAAAAAACATTTTACTTCAAAAATAGATACAGTTTCAGTTGTAGCCCTTGGAGGATACGGAAGACAAACACTCAGTCCAAAATCTGACTTGGACATTATGCTCCTTTTTTTTGAAGGGGGCGACCCTTTAATAAATTTCAATCAGGAAATTCTCCATATCTTGTGGGACATTGGATTTGACCTTGGTTACAGCATCAGAAGTACCAAGGATTGTGAAGAAATGGCACAGAATGATTTCAAGTCGATGACATCACTGCTTGAATCAAGATTTCTTTTAGGAAATGAAAAGTTTTTCAAGCAATTCATATCTAATTTCAGAAAAAAGATCATAAATAGGCGTATTGATGCTTTTCTTCGGGAAAAAATTCTTGACCGTAATGAGCGCTATGAAGAGGTTGGAAGGATCGTCCAAGTGCTCGAGCCAAATGTTAAAGAGGGGGCCGGCGGATTGAGAGATGTCCACACTATATACTGGATTTCAAAAGCGTCAGGACAAATCGAAACAATCAATGACCTCGATAAGATTCCTATTCTTTCAGCCGAGGAAAAGGAGACTCTTATTAAATCTTTTCGTTTCTTATGGAAGGTGAGAAATGATTTGCATTATCTTTCCACATCAAAAAATGATGTATTATCGATTCAATATCAATCCAAGATTGCTGAAAATCTTGGCTATAAAAGAATAGGCAACAAGCCGGCAGTAGAACATTTTCTCAAAGATTATTATTCGTCCGCAAAATCAATAGCCCAGATATGCACTCTCTACATCAGAAAAATGCTGAAAAAAAGAGCTCCCAGTGAGAAGAGGGAAAAGATTCTTCATCAAAAAAAGATGAAAAATGGACTTATCCTGATTGACAACAAATTGTATTTGCCCCGTGCAGGTGAACTTCCAAAATTTACACTTCTTTCATCGCTCTTCGAAGTTTTTAAATATGTTGAGCATCATAATGTTTTGGTTAGTGAAAGGTTGAGGAGATTCATCGCTTCAACTGTGAAGGATATAGAAGCTACCCCTGATGAGATGAAAAAATCGGCTTCAATTTTTCTCGATATTTTAAGTTCCAAAAAATCGATTACAGGGCTTTTGCGTTTGATGAATGAGTTGGGAGTTATTGGAAGATTGATTCCCGAATTTGAAGAGCTCGATTGTCTTGTGCAGTTTGACATTTACCACCATTATACAGTGGATGAGCACACCTTCCTTGCACTTGAAAAAGTTGATGAGCTTTTGACAGGGAAAACCATTTATGATGAACTTTTATACAATGTCTGCAGAATGATTAAGAGAATTGACCTTCTGCGCTTTGCAATTCTACTTCACGATATAGGAAAATCAGGTGGTAAAGGCCATGTTGAGAGAGGAGCAGAAATTACATCTAAAATTTTGGAACGCTTGGAGCTAAATGAAGATGATGCCGCTGTTGTTCAAAAACTTGTGTCAAACCATTTGTTGATGATGCACACAGCAGAAAAAAGAGATTTTTCCGATGATGTAGTGCTTGGGAATTTTGCCGATGCCGTTGAGAATGAAGAAGAATTGAGGATGCTTCTTATCCTTACCTATTCAGATATAAGCTCAGTTTCGCCTCATTCTTGGAATGATTGGCGAAAGGAATTGATCAAAACGCTTTATATTAAAACAAGCAAATTTTTTGAAAGAGGCCTTCATAAAAAGATTGTCCATGATGAAGAAAATCGCAGAAAGATGCAGAAGGTAATCGGCAAGGTAATACAAAAATCTGGCGGCACGATTACAGAAGAGGAGGTGAAAACCTTCTTGTCGAAACTTCCCCAGCGCTACAGCTTTTCAACATTTGCAAGCCGTATATATACCCATTATCTTTTGCTTAACGAGTTGAAGAAAGAAAACAAAGTATTGACTTGGAAGGCGCTTCAAAATGATAAAGCAGGAATAACCGATTTTCTGGTATGTTTCGAGGGTAAAGTTGGCTCATTTTCAAATCTTTGTGGAGTAGTTTCATCAAAAGGGATAGCTATTTTGGGTGCACAGATTTTTACGAATGAAGAAGGATATGCAGTTGACACCCTTCAGTGTACATTTATCAATGGCAAACCAGTTGATGATGATGAAGTCTGGGAGGAGGTATGTAGAGATTTGCAGGATGTTTTCGTGGGGAGGACCAAGATTGAAACAATATTAAGCAGAAAAAAAAGATACATAACAGACGGGAAATTTGATATAGTTAAAGTTGAGGATGTAGTCGAAATAGACAACGATTCGTCGGAAACAGATACCATTATAGAAGTGCAGGCAAAGGACAGATTGGGCCTCCTTTACGATATAACAAAGGTTTTAGCATTGATGAATCTTGATATTCGGCTTGCCCGCACAATTACAGAGGGAATTAGAGCTGTTTTAGTCTTTTATGTGGGAGATGAGAAGGGCAGAAAAATAAGAGATGAATTGTTCCTTGAGAAATTAAGGGATAATTTGAAGGAAAGTTTAGTTGAAAAATAGTTTATTATCTAACGAATCAATCATTCATTGGACAATTTTGGAGGTATGAAAGATGTCAGGACATTCAAAATGGTCAACAATAAAGCATAAGAAGAGTAAGGAAGATGCAAAAAGGGGAAAGTTGTTCACAAAACTGCAGAAAGAAATTATGGTTGCCGCCCGTCTTGGGGGTGGTGATCCTGAAGCGAATCCCCGCCTTCGCACAGCAATAGCTGCGGCGCGCAGTGCTAATATGCCTAATGACAATATACAGAGGGCAATCAAGAGAGGCACAGGCGAACTGCCCGGAGTTACATATGAACAGGCTGAATATGAGGGGTATGGTCCCGGAGGAATTGCCGTCCTTGTAGAATGCCTTTCTGACAACAAAAATAGAACAGTTGCTGAACTTAGAAACCTCTTTTCAAAGCACGGCGGCAATATTGGTGAAGCCGGATGTGTGAGCTGGATGTTTGAAAAAAAAGGACTCATTCATGTGGAAAAAAGCAAGGCAGATGAAGAAGCACTTATGGAAAAAGTAATAGAAGCCGGTGCTGAAGATATGAAAACAGAAGATGATATATATGAAATTGTAACGGACCTTGAAAGTTTTGAGTCTGTGAAGAAGGCTTTGAACGATGCTTCAATTCCAATGCAATATGCAGAGATTACGATGGTCCCTAAAAACACTGTAAAGGTTGACGGTGATAAAGCGCTTAAAGTACTTAAATTGATGGATGTCCTCGAAGACCATGATGATGTCCAACATGTCTATTCCAATTTCGATATTCCCGATGAAGTAATGAAAAATTTGCAGGATCAGATATGAGGCAGTCTGCCAAATGAGAGTATTGGGAATAGATCCGGGAACTGTCGTTACAGGGATCGGGATCGTTGAAAAAAATGGTTCAGGTATGGAATGTCTCTATGCCGGCAGAGTTAGAACTTCCGAAAAAAAAAGTCTGTCTCTGCGCCTCAATAATATTTTCGATGAATTGATCAAAGTTATAGAAATATATTCCCCTGATGAATCGGCAGTAGAAAACCTCTTTTTTGCAAGAGATGCCAAATCAGCTTTAAAACTTGGACATGCACGCGGAGTCGCTCTTCTTGCCATAGAAAAGAGCGGCATTCCTGTAGCCGAATATATGCCTACGGAGATTAAAAAATCCGTTCTCGGATATGGAAGAGGCACAAAAGAACAGGTCCAACATATGGTGAAATTGATGCTCAATTTGCCTGACAAGAAGATGCTTCCTGACATCACAGACGCTTTGGCTGTGGCTATCTGCCATATTCACAGCAGAGAAACGGAAGAACGACTGAAAATGGCAAGATGAACAAATTTTTGGAAGGGTGTGAAAAAGAGTGATAGGCAAGATTCGTGGAATCCTTGAGTCGAAGAAGCCCAATCAGGTATTGGTAGATGTCAATGGAATTGGCTATGAGGTGTTTATTCCTCTTTCTACATTCTATAAATTGCCTGAAGTAGGAAGTGAAGTATTGTTGGAAGTGCATACTCATATTCGCGAAGACGCATTTGAGCTTTTCGGTTTCTTTACGCCTCAGGAAAAATCGCTTTTCAAATCACTCATCAGTGTTTCGAAGATAGGACCGAAGTTGGCAATAAATATAATGTCTGGCGCTGAAACTGAAAAGATTGCAGAGGCGATAAGGGAAGGCGACATTATTCTTTTAAACTCTATTCCCGGCGTAGGGAAGAAGACTGCTGAGCGGCTCATATATGAGCTTCGGGACAAGATTTCAGCAGATATTTGTGAAGGGAGGAAAGCAGAAGAGGGGAAGGGAGTTTTAAAATCTAAATTGACGGATGATGTAGTTTCTGCCTTAATCAATCTGGGATATTCAAAGAGTATGGCTGAAAAAGCAGTTGCAAAGGCGTCTAAAAATGGTGCTGATGGCATTTCTGTTGAGGAGTTGTTGAAAGAATCGTTGAAGTATCTTGTAAAACATAGTGAATAAAATTTTTTTTATAAAAGCGTTATATTCTATAATATTAAAAGTCTTGGAGAAGAAATAATTTCGAAGAAATAGAACAATGAAGAAGGAAGAATTACAAATCGAAGAAAAAGAGCTTGACCTTACTCTGCGTCCTTCTGCCTTTGATGATTATGTTGGACAGCAGAATGTAAAGGAAAACCTCAAGGTTTTTATCGAAGCGGCAAAAAAAAGAGGGGAAGCCCTTGACCACTGCCTTTTTTGGGGACCTCCCGGATTGGGCAAAACTACCCTTGCTTATATAATTGCCCGTGAGATGGGTGTCAATATTAGAGCCACTTCAGGTCCTGTCATAGAAAGGCAGGGCGACCTCGTAGCTATACTTACCAATCTCAAAGAAAAGGATATTCTCTTCATCGATGAAATTCATCGTCTCAACAGGACGATAGAAGAAGTGTTATATCCTGCAATGGAGGACTTCGAGGTTGACATCGTAATAGGGCAGGGCCCTGCGGCTCGCTCTATGAAACTCAAACTTCCACGTTTTACTCTCATTGGTGCAACAACGAGGGCAGGACTTTTGACTTCACCATTGAGGGGAAGATTCGGAATAAAACATCGGCTTGATTTTTACAACGAGGATGAGCTTTCAGCCATTGTAAGCCGCTCAGCGAAAATTCTTGGTGTCAAGATCACTGATGAAGGAAGATATGTTATCGCTTCACGCTCTCGCGGCACTCCAAGAATCGCAAACCGCCTGTTGAGAAGAGTTCGGGATTACGCACAAATTGAAGGCGACGGAACAATAGACGAGGAAATTGCCAACAGCGCACTGAACAAACTCGAAATCGATTCCCAAGGGCTCGATTCTCTTGATAGAAAACTTTTGAAGGTAATAATTGAAAAATTTAATGGCGGGCCTGTTGGAGTGGGAACGATTTCAGCAGTAATAAATGAAGAGAAAGATACAATCGAGGATGTGTATGAGCCTTTTTTGATACAGAAGGGATTTCTTGAAAGGACTCCTCGAGGCCGCACTGCGACGAAGCTTGCATATACACATCTTGGCATCGAGCCTCCTCCAGACAATCAGACATCTCTTTTCTAACAGCCGATTCGCTCGAGTGTGATTGACAGATGGGTTTTTTGCGATTGCAAATTTGATTTCGTGATTTACATCTGTAATAAATGACAAATAAAAAAGAAGGATTTCCTACGCTATATTATTTGAAGAAAGATAAATAGGTAGTTTTTTTAAAGTGATGAATGAAGCAGTCATCTAAAAAAAATTATTTTTTCCTAATGCTTTAATCATTACAGACAGTTGCCCAAACATCGAAGTCGAGGGTGTCATCGATTTCTACCGTATAGATTTTTCCGCATTCAAGCTTTTCACCGCTAATGAATGCCATCCCATCTACTTCAGGGGCTTGTGAGCGAATCCTACCTTCATAGATATTCTTTTCAGATGTTTGTGCCTCGATAATTGCTTCACATCTTTTGCCTCTTAAAGAGGCAAGTTTTGCTGCAGATATCTTCTTTTGCACCTCTTCAATTTTCATTGCCCTTTCTTCTGCTTTTTCTAAGGGGATTTGCGGTGTGAGATTTTTCGCTTTTGTGCCTTCTTCCTTTGAGTATGCAAAGACTCCAATCCAATCGAGTTTCATCTCTTCGATAAATTCTATTATTCTTTCAAAGCGCTCATCTGTTTCTGCAGGAAAACCTGTGATAAATGTTGTCCTGAAAACTGCGTCAGGTATGATAGCTCTGATTCTGTTTATAGTTTCCTTTACCTCTTCGATTTTGTATTTTCTTTCCATCATTTGAAGAATCGTGTTGTCTGTATGTTGAATAGGCATATCGAAATAATTGCATATGTTCACTTTTGAGGCGATTGTTTCAATGAGTTTTTCATCTATTCTTGATGGATAAAGATAAAGGGGGCGTATCCATTTCAGATTTTCAATATTGCTCAATGCTGAGAGAAGACTGGCCAAATTCTCTCCTTCATTCTTATCTTTCCCAAATGAAGTCAAATCATTTGCAAGAAGGTTGATTTCCACTGTGCCGTTTCTTGCGAGATTTTCTGCTTCATTCAAAATTGATTCAATACTTCTTGACCGTAGATTTCCCCTGATTGCGGGAATGGCGCAATATGCACATCTGTTATCACAGCCGTCTGAAACTTTGATATAGGAAACTCCGGGCGGAGTAAGTTTTTTGCGCGGTATTGTATGGTCATATAAAAATTGTGATTTTCTACTAATAATGTCTCTTTTTCTTTTACTGCCCTTATAAAAATTGAGTATTTCTGGAATTTCATCAATCCCCAATATTTCGTCTATCTCGGGAATTTCAGCGGCAAGCTGTTGCCCATATCTTTCAGACATACATCCTGCCACAATCAATTTTTTGATGTTTCCATTCGTTTTTTCCAAAGCTGCTTCAAGAATTACATCGATTGATTCTTCCCGTGCCTTCTCTATAAAAGAGCAGGTATTGATTATGACAGTTTCTGCCCGAGCGGAATCCTCGACAACTTCTATCCCGTTGTTTTCGAGAATTCCTGCCAATACCTCTGAATCGACAGTGTTTTTGGCGCATCCAAGCGTGATTATCTTCACTTTTTCGCGTTTCATTTGGCTTCCTCTATAGTGCCTGCGCCCAAAACCATATCACCCCTGTAAAAAACTGCTTCTTGCCCCGGTGTCAATGATTTTTGAGGAGTGGTAAATCTTGCATTAAGTTTGTCTTTGGAAAGAGATACTATTTCTGCCGGCGCGCTGCTGCTTCTGTATCGATATTTGATTTCAACTTTATCACCTTTATTGGGAATATCCTTTTTGGAATGCCATATGAGGTTTCTTACAACCAATTCTCTTTTGTATAACTCCTCTTTGCTTCCAACGACAATTTCATTCTTTTTCGTGTTGATTCTTATTACATAAAGTGGTTTGCCTGCCGCAATACCCAAGCCACGCCTCTGTCCAATCGTATAATTTTCAATTCCTTTATGAGTGCTTATTACTTTCCCATCACTCGTTACAATATTTCCAGCCTTTCCTGTTGAATGGGGACGCTCTTTTTTCAGAAATTCCCTGTAATTGTTTGATGGCACAAAACAGATTTCCTGACTTTCTCTTTTTTCCCAAACCGGCAGTTTCCCTTTTTTGGCAATCTCCCTAACTTCATTTTTCTTTAAATTACCCACAGGAAAAATCAATTTTTGCAATATATCTTGCCCAATGCCTGCCAAGAAATAAGATTGGTCCTTGTTTTTGTCCACCCCTTTTTTCAACAAATATTCTCCATTTTTTTCATCTTTCACGATTTGTGCGTAGTGTCCTGTTGCAAGATAGGATGCACCTATTTCCATTGCTCGTTTAAGGAGATATTTGAACTTGATTTTTCTATTACAAAGAATGCAGGGATTAGGAGTGCGCCCTGAAAAATATTCATCGAGGAAATGTTCGATTACCTCTTCTCTGAACTCTTTTTCAAAATTTGCCACATAGAAGGGAATGCCAAGTTTTGACGCAACACGACGGGCGTCTTTAATATCCGAAATGGAACAACAGGTGCCAAAATCCTTCCCTGTGTAACAGGTTTGGTCATATAGCTGTAGTGATATCCCAATGACCTCATAACCTTTTTCTTTGAGAAGGTAAGCGGCAACCGAGCTGTCCACGCCTCCGCTCATTGCTACAACGACTTTTTTTGATTTCACTTCGTTCATATTGAATTGTCCAAATTTATTCCTTTATTTTTCTCACTCTTCTGATGCGGTCTATTATCTACATTTTTTCAGCTTAAAAATAAAGTCAGACCTTAAAAAATATCTAATAGACGAGATGGGTTTCTCCTTTGGCATAAAGACTTTATCAAGTACTCTCATTTGCGGTGAAAGTCTTGATTTTGTTCACGGCAAATATGTCGGATATTTCGATATTCATTATTGTGTATATGCTGACTGGAATGACAAGTTTTTGAGTAACAGCAAAGATAAAGATAGACCTACTGAAAAATTTATCAACAATACAGCCAAAAAAAGTTTATTTTAAGATTTAAATTATGTAATATGGACAAAAATTTAAAATAAAAAAGGAGGAGAGATATGCCGCAAGATAAAAACCAAGCGTTGGAGATGTTCAGGAAAAAATTTGAAACATACAAAAAGATTATGGATGCAGAAGGTGAGCAGAAAGCATGGGACACTCTTTTTGAGGGTTATCCTGAAAGGCAGAAGAAGAATATGGGACCACTGATTGAAAACACAACCCTTGCCGATGGCTTTTCTAAAGCAATTCCTCTCTATAAGCAGATTGGTATGGAGATGGAAGTAGTTGACATCTCAAATAAAGGAATTGATGCTGTCCTTGAGATTCAGAAGGTTTGTCCTGTAATGGGTATGGCGAAGGAATATGGTTTTGATGAGCCCTGCCATGTAATATGTGAAATGGATATTGAAGCAACAAAAGCGGCATTTCCGGGAACAAAAGGTGAAATCCTTTGCGCGCAGGCGCGCGGAGCGGCTGTTTGCCTTTTCAAATATGAAAGACCGGGCAAATAGAAGTTGAAAGGAAATTGTTCCCTAAAAAAATTTTTTGTTAGAGGTCAAAATATAGGGTTTGTGTCATATTGAATTGTTTGGAACATTGTCCCGAAGATTCATTAAAAGATTATAGTTCTGCTTCTACGCCATTCAAGATAATTGGAATCAAAAATCTTCAACCTTCTGACAATTGAAAGGACAGTTTATTTAATGGCTGAAGCGTGAGTGAAACTGTGTGTCTTCTATTCTCTTCTTGGTACTGAATGATAAAATATAAATTATCACCTGTAACACTGCTTGCGCTACAACATAGGGAGTTCGGAAATAGAAAAAAATAATTTTCTTCTTCTTTACTTCTTTTAGTTTATGTATCCTAAACTTTTAAGATTCTCAATACTTTTCCTATCTATGTATTTTACTGCCGGCGGTACATATATCTTTTTATAGAAATCCAAAAGATTCCTGAACCTTACTATTTCTGACTTAATTCTATTATCATTGCTGTTTATAAGATTGTTTCTTTCGTTAGGATCGTTTTTTATATCATAAAACTCTTCCCTTCCGAGATAGGGCGTTTCAATATACTTCCATTTTCTGCCTCTTATAGATTTTGCAAAAGGATCATTGGGCCATTTATTTTTTGCTTTGAGCAAATATTCGTTTACGCCATTTTCAAGATAAGGAGCTTTTCTCGTTGATTCGCTAAACACATATAATTGTTCTCTATTTGATCCTTTTTCGTTTTCTCCTACTAGTAGATTTGCAAATGATTTTCCTTCATATTCATCGGGAATTTTTATGCCTGCTAACTCTAAAATAGTAGGAGCGATATCTATATTACTTACAAGTTTATTTATTTTTATACCTGATTTTATTTTCGGCTCATAATATAAGATTAGAGGAATATGTATCGTTGTTTCATAAACTCTTGGAGAATGGTCTAAATAGCCATCATGTTCAAAGAAAGTTTCTCCATGGTCTGCCGTAAAGACAATAATTGTGTGTTGTAATTTCTCCTCACTTTGTAATTCAGAAAACAATTTTTTGAATTGATCATTTACAAATCGAATTTCACCGTCATATAACGCTTCTGCCTGTTTTTTGTCTTCATCACTAACTGTCTCGCCTTTAGCAAGTTTTGACCTTAGACTGTAAATTGATTTCATACCTCCATCAAAATTACCTCTGTAAGATGGATTGAATAATCTGGAGTAATTTGGAGGTGGAGAATAAGGCCAGTGAGGATCAATGTAATGTAAAAAAATAAAAAAAGGCTTTTTGGCAGAATATTCTTTTAAATATTTTATTACTGCATCTGTTGTTTTATTTGCAGCCCGTTCAATTTTTTGTTGACCAGGATACCTATTTTTATCAAATTTTTCATCATAGAGATCGAAATCTTGGTTAAAATTGAAATTACTGCTTAACGCATAAGAACTGACAAAGGCAGCAGTTGTAAATCCTTCATTCTTCAAAATCTTTTGAAGAGTTAAAAGATTATTGCTAAGAATATATCCGTTCCTCACGACGCCGTGTTTTCTTGGAATGAGAGATGTCAAGAGAGAAGTATGGGAGGGAAGGGTCGAAGGAGATACTGAAACTGCATTTTTTATCAGTGCCCCCCTTTCTGCAATACTATCTATAAATGGAGAAGTTTCAAATGGATAACCATAGCACTTTAAATGGTCAGCCCGCAAAGTATCTACAGATACAAGTAAAATGTTAGGATGTTTCAGAGTAAATCCCTTTTCTCGTCCACATCCTGTAATAATGAAAATCAAAAGGAGAAAACATATG
>RFHX01000361.1 GCA_003695725.1 Candidatus Schekmanbacteria bacterium | reverse complement strand
GGCTGTGCGGTTCTTCAAGTTTTGAAGCCCGCATCAAGTTCTTTGGTTGTTCAAAGTCTCTGTCCCGCAATCCTGCGGCAAGTTAGCCAAAACGTTATGCAAAAGGAGATATTCAATGAGTTTATCTAAAGCTTACACAATGGCATATGGTCAACTACCAGATTTTTTCTCAAAGATCAGGGAAGGCCAGGCTCCTGAAAGGTTTACTCAACAACTTTTAAAGGATTTAGGCTTTACCTCTTCTAACCATAGAGCTTTTATTCCAATACTAAAAGAATTAGGGTTTTTGTCGCCGGATGGAAAGCCAACATCTCGATATCATGAATACAGGGATTACTCAAAGTCGAAGAAGGTTATGGCCGAAGCTTTGAAGGAAGCATATTCAGACATATTTTTAATTAAGGAAAAACCAACAGATGCTGACAAGGAGATGGTTCAAGGAAAATTTAAAAGCTTTCATAATGTTAGTGATAATGTTGCCAAACATATGATGAACACTTTTTATGCTTTGCTCGGCCTTGCTGATTTGGATCATTTATCGGAATCAAAAATAAGCGTTGCAAAAAAGCAAGATGGGAATAAGGAGGCCGAAAAGATTTCTGTCTCCAAAACCGAAAATTTACCAACTCCTGCTATCAGCCATCCTAGTTTGCACTATAATATTCAGATACATTTACCAGCTACGAAAGACATAGAGGTTTACAATGCTATTTTTAAATCATTGAAGGAGCATCTCTTTGAAGTATAAAGATTTAAGAGATTTTTTATTTAGAGGTTTGATGTTTGAAGCCGAGGCAAGAACGTTTCAGGCAGCAGGAATACAAATTGGGGCTGACCTACGAAATGCTGAACAACAATTACTAACAGAAGCTATAGCTCCTTTTCCTGTTACTAGAAGAAATAATGCCTTAGAAATGGCTAGGCTTTATGCTGTTCTGCATTGTTTTGAAAATCAAATTAGAGATTTTATACGTGAAACCCTTTCTGAGAAAGAAGGGCCTAATTGGATAGAAAATATTCCAGTGAAAATTAAGGAATTTGCAGAAAAAAGACAAGAAACAGCTTTCAAAGATTCGTGGCTAGAGGGAGAAAAAATGGATCTGTTGGGTTTTATAGATTTTGGGCATTTGGCTCAACTCATTATCAGCAAATGGGAGCACTTTGAAGATATTATTCCCTCCCAGCATTGGCTAAAACAGAGAATGGATGAGCTTGAAAAAGCAAGAAACTTCATAGCGCATAATAGGATGCTATTGCCAAGCGAGTTCCAAAGAATGTACATGTATATTGCCGATTGGAATAGGGTTATTGGACTTTAATGCATAACAATTGGGTCCACTTGACCGCTGTTCCGCTGGCGCTTCACAGCGGCAAGTGACCCGTGACGTTATGCATAATGAAGGGATGCCTTAAAGATAATAAAATTTGTTGTTGAAAATGAGTTTATTATACGAAATACAGGAATCCATTGTACAATCTGATGCTGATATTGGACCAGTATTGCTCAAATTACGTTTATTGGCAGCACGCTTGGGTAGCGTATCATTGGAAGAATGGGTAAAATACGAATCAGAAGGTTACCCAACTGATATTGAGGTGCCACCTTATCGAATTATTGGGGTTTCATATAGAGGTACATTCTCTGGTCCATTTGGGTCTGGTATTAAAAACGCTCCCATTCCATCATATCTGATTGAAAAATTTGCTGGAAAACAATGGACAAGATACCAAGTGCGTGAAAGCATTGCTGCGATCGATGAATTACTTAATGCTTCATCGGACAAAGGCGGCTCACTTGAAATAGATGCATCGGATCTCATTCTATTATTACAAGGTAAAATATATCCTGATTATGCGTGTAATGAGATTAGAGGAACAGTGTCAAGAGCGGCTTTTGCCGAAATACGGCATTCAGTAAAAAATAGAATACTGGAATTAACAATCCAGATTGAAAAAACTTTTCCAGAAGCGACAAAAATAACTTTTGGTAGTTTGAAAATAAATAAAGTGAATTCGGAAGAAATTAACAAGATCTCAACCCAAGTGATATATGGAAATGTGACTAATATAACTACAGGTGATGGAGCACAGTTTATTATTTCTGTGGGGAAAGGTGATAATGATTCATTGATTCGTTATCTTGTAGAATCGGGTATTCCAGAAGATGACGCAAAAGTTTTTTCAGAGATTCTTGCTAGCGAAGAACCTGCTGGAAAAGATGAGCCTTTTGGTTTACGAGCAAAGACATGGTTATTAGAAAATCTTAAAAAGGCTGCTAACGGAACTTGGAAAGTTGGGATTTCAGTTGCAACCCAAGTCTTAACAGAAGCAGCATTAAAATATTATGGGTTTAAATAGGAACTATGTAGTAAAGAAAGTAAAATGAATGCATAACAAATCGCTGCACCTGACCGCTATTCCGCTAGCGCTCCATAGCGGCAGGTGAGCTTGGGCGTTAGCTGCAACAAGAAAGGAGATGCCATTGGCAACCGATAACACACAAGAACAACTAGATCATTACTATGATCTAAATCTTAAGCATCTGAAGCTGAG
>RFHX01000360.1 GCA_003695725.1 Candidatus Schekmanbacteria bacterium | reverse complement strand
GATAAGAGAGTCTGTTCTTTCCGGTTCATGGTATCCTAATAACAAAGAGGAACTTCGACAAGATATCAATTCTTATCTTGATAAGGCAGAAATTCATAAAGAAAAAGAAGCCAATAAACCTCTTTGTCTCATTTCTCCTCATGCCGGATATATCTATTCAGGGCAGGTTGCGGCATATGCATATAAACAGATATTAGGAAAGGATTTTAAAAGAGTTATTATCATTGCGCCATCTCATCGCTATCCACTCAGAAGCTGTGCTCTTTTCGATACAGGCGCCTTTGAAACACCTTTGGGGCTTATTCCTGTCGATGAGGAATTTTGTTCTAAGTTGAAAGAAGGTGATACCATCTTTCAAAGTGAGCGTGCACCTCACATTGAAGAACATTCTCTTGAAATACAACTGCCTTTTCTTCAAGTTGTGTTGAGGGAATTTAAAATCGTTCCAATGCTTTTCAATGATTATGAGATAGATACTTGCACAAGAATTGCCGAATCTCTGCATAGGTTTTTAGATGCCGAAACTTTGGTTGTTTCAAGCAGTGACCTTTCTCATTTTTACCCGCAAAGAAAAGCAGAATTGCTCGACCATAGATTGATTGAACATATTCGTGATATAGATGCTGAGGGATTGGTCAATGACCTAAAAAATGGTAGATGTGAAGCTTGCGGGGCAAGCCCTATCGTTATTTCCCTCCTTTTGGCTAAGATGAGCAGTAGTCCGTCATCTGCAATTTACCGTTATGCTACCTCCGGGGATGTTACAGGAGACTATGATGAGGTTGTTGGGTATCTTGCCGCAGGGCTTTACAAAGATTGAATAAAGATGTAATGAAGTAATATAATGAATAAAGATGAAAAAATATTTCTTCTTCATTTGGCAAGAAAATCAATTGAAAATGCAGTGGCAAATTTATCACAGTCATTCCCTGAATCTCCATTCCAGATTTTGAATGAAAAGAGGGGTGCTTTTGTAACGCTGCACAAAGGTGGTTATCTTAGAGGGTGCATCGGTTTTGTAGAGGCATATAAACCCCTGATTGAAACTGTTTGGGAAATGGCAGAAGCTGCTGCATTGCAAGATCCTCGATTTCCACCTGTAAGCTCTGATGAGCTTGATGAGATTGAAATAGAGATTTCTGTATTGAGCCCTCTGAGAAAAATTTCAAACCCTGATGAAATAAAGGTAGGGGAAGATGGAATTCTTATCAAAAAAGGATTCTATTCAGGACTTCTTTTGCCGCAGGTTGCAGTGAGATATAATTGGGATAACATTACTTTTCTCGAGGAAACCTGTTTGAAAGCAGGACTTGAACGAGACGAGTGGAAAGAAGATGCGGAAATTCTTGCCTTTACGGCTGAAATCTTTTCAGAAAAGGATTTTGGGATTAGAGAATTTCGAAAATAATTGTAAAAGTAAGTGAAAGTCGTGAATTCAACAGAAGTTCTTTTGGTGGTTTGGGGAAGGGAGATGCCCTTTTAACGCATTCAATTGCTTCTTCATCAAGCATATCCCACCCCGATGATTTCAAAATATTCGCCCTAATTAATTTACCATTTTCATTCAAAACAATATTTACATCAACATCGCCTTCAATCTGGCGAATTATAGCTTTTTGAGGATATCGTTTATTCTTTTCAATTTGCTTTAAACAGATGTCATAATAAGTTGAGTAATATGGATTGGCGGAGTTGCCATTGGAGGAAATGCCTTTGCCATTGCCGTTTCCTGAGGAAGAACTTTTGCCGAAACCCGAACCTTCTCTCCCATCAGCAGCCGTTCCATAAAAACTATTGCCCTTTATCAAACTTCCTTTTGAAAAGGAAATGTTTTGAATACCTATCAATTCATCTTTGTTTTTACCATTCAATGTGAATTTTAAAGGCAAGTCCTCTCTTCTTTTATTTTTACCTTTTTCTTTTTCTGATATGGAAGAACTTGATTTGGATATTTTTTTCCCCTTTGAATTATTCAATGGAACTTTTTTTGTTGCAATCAATTTTTTGCTGAGTCCCTTTTGATTATTTCCGTAAGAGAGTGTTTTTAATGATGAAGGGGCAGGAATGTCAAAATCAATAATTATATGCCTGCTATAGTCTGTGTCATTCCGACTCTTTGTTTTTACAGGCATCGAGAAAAGAAGCACTGCAATCATAAGATGAATTAGGAGGGATATAAAAAGAAAGATGCCTCTTCTCTCTTTTTTCCTTTCAATTTCAAACATTCCACCCCTTCTTTCTTTCGATAACTATCTTACTATAAAATTAAATCTGCAGGCGCCAATTGCCCAGTGCTTTTTGGGCCTGACACCTTTTTATTATTTTTGACATTATATACAATTATACCCGGATTGTTGGAATCTCTATCAAGGACGTAGAGAAATTTACCGTCAATGAGAATTTTAGGGATATATGCTGTGCTTGTCCCTGAAAGCTGACTTCCGGCACTCCCTTTTTTGGCATTGAATGAAACTACATAATTATTCATGGAAGAATCGCTTATAACGATAAATCCCTTTGATAAAGAGTAAAGAGCTATACTTCCCGGTGTACCACCAAGTGAATCGTCAGTGATAATAATGCCTTCAGATTCAAGTGTTTTTGGATTTATCACCTCGATGCCGCCATAAGAATCACTTGTGTCATATGTGCCTGTATCAGATACATATATCTTTTTATTCTTTTTGCAATAAACCATGCTGCTTGGATTTCTTCCGGCAAGAGTGATTGTATCGACTAATTTGTTTGTCTTGATATTGATTACTGCAATCATACTATCATTCGATGCCGAAAAGTAGTTAAGGTTGTTAAGTCGCTGAAGGGAGACAAATAGAAGTTTTCCTATTTTTATCATGGATGCAGCTTCAACAAGGCCATCGGAATCAGCATAATCAGACAAATCAATTTTTTTCTTTACTTTGCCTGTCAATGGATTGATAACAAGAATATCATTTGAGCCAAGGCCGCTTACATAAGCAGTTTTTTTGTTTTTGAAAACCATATCCTGCGGATTTGTGCCGTCGGTGAATGAGTATTGTTTTAAAGGATTCGTTAAGTCATTCTTTTTGAGCACAATTACATTGTCGCCCTGATATCTTGCAATTACAAAGATATAGTTTTTAAATTTTCTTATTATTGAATCTGAATGAAGCTCGCTCAAGATGTCCTGATTTACTTGTGCCTTTGTCTTTTTCCCATTGTATTTGATTGTGCTTATAGTTGAACCGCTTGAATAATCGGAGTTAAGCACATATCCGACCCTCGATTTCGCATTTGCCAGTGTCATCAGAACAAAGAGGAAAAAAAACGGCATCACAACAAAGCTTAAGTTTTTGAGAGATAATTTTGACTTCATAGGATTCATTTAAAACCTCCTTCTCATTGGTTGAAATTGATTTCATTATTTTCTCAATTCAAAACTCTTATAGTTGAAAATCCTTCACATTACATCAAAGCTTCACCTCCCTTCAAAAAAAGTTGTAAAGGTTATGAAAAAAGATTGTCCCGGTATTGGATATCCATTTACATCTGAAACATTGCTGTCATTGAGGTTTTTTGCCTCGAAGTTGATTGTAAAAGTCTTGCCGAAAAAGATGCTTGCGCCAATATTGTGAATTTCTCTGTCTCTTGTTGGTTTTAGGTTTGCTCTGTCCAAGAAATTTTTTTCAATTTTTGTGAGGTTATAGTAAATTTCCCCGTATTCGTTGAAGATACGCACTCTATAGGTAAATTCTTTTTTTGGTCTTCCAGGAAGAAATTTTGATTTGTATGCAGGTATTCGGCTTTTGTCTCGTGCATCGAGTTTTGTGTAATTTGCAGACGCTTCAATATAGTCAGTAAGGTTCAATCCAAGGGAAAATTCAGCGCCTTTAATGCGTGCTTTTCCTATATTTTCGGGCTTCGATGTGCGCTGTGAATTTTGTATGAAAAGAATTAAATTTTTTACTTCATTGTCAAAATATACGGATTCAAGATAAAACTTTTTAAGAAATGGGTTGTCTGTGAAAATTTTCTCGATTCTTATCCCGATGTCGCGATTTTTCCCGGTTTCAGCAAGCAAATTCGGATTGCCTATTACTCCTC
Organism: Candidatus Schekmanbacteria bacterium; assembly: GCA_003695725.1. Lineage (NCBI taxonomy): Bacteria > Candidatus Schekmaniibacteriota > Candidatus Schekmanbacteria bacterium. Next base: position 3,842 of record RFHX01000360.1, on the reverse strand, counting down.
CTCTATCACCAAATAATTCAAAGAAGCTTGGAATACGATAATATTTACCAACATTTCCCCTGACTGTAATCCAAGAGATAGGTGAAAATTTGAATCCTGTCTGATATGTTGTATATTCAGAATATTCCCTTTTGAATCTGAGTTTATCAGCAAAGAAAAAAGGCGAGTTGTCCGAAGATTTATCATTTATCATATCTGACTTAACTGCTGCAGTCAGCATCAAGCGATTTGATAGAAGATTGAAATTTTCTTCCGTGCCCAATGTTAATGTGCGTCTGTAGCTGTTGCCTGATTTTGATGTTGCTAATTTGTCTTCCGGCTTGAATCTTTCATATCTTTCTTCAATTAAAAAATTAGTATCGAGATATTCAAAAAGAGTTCCTTCAAGGTTTAATCTTGCGCCAATACTGTTTGTTTCATTGCGGTTATCCTGAAAACCTATACCGATTTCACCAAGTTTATCTTTGAATTTGCTTACCTCATAGGTGTTATAAAGAGTCAATTTGAGAGTAAACATTTTGTGAGGAAAATGATTTGCTTTGAAAGTAATTCGGCTTATATTCATCAGGTTTCTAAGCGATGCCTTTTCAGATTGATATGCTGAAATGCCCGGTACTCCTTTGAATGTCCTTGTGAGGTTGTTGTAAAAAGAAATGCTGAAGTTAGAAGTTATTTCCTTTTCAATCCGAGAAAGAATATTGAGCGACCTGAATCTGTTATTCTTTCTATGTGTCCATCTGTCATCTTCAGAAGTAAAGATTGTGCCGTTGTCATCAAAAAAGTCGAAGTCATTATCACTTTTGGAATAATCGATGCCTATTAAAAGTTTGGTCTTCTTGAACGAATGCGTTACAAAGTATGAATAGCGATAAGTTTCAAACGAGCCATAACTGAATGAGCTTTTAAAAGTGTTTTCGTTTTCAGGTATTTGGGTTTTTATATTGACAATACCACCTATGCCTGATTGTCCAAATCTCAAAGGAGAATTTCCTCTATATATTTCGATTGAGTCGATATTGAAAAGAGGTATTTCTGATATATCAACTCCACCTCCGCGAGCTTCATTTATGGGAATGCCATCGAGAAGAACGACTACTTGGTCTGAGGAAGAGCCACGAATAGATATTGTACTGAAACTTCCAAGCCCGCCGAGTTTATTTACTCTAACCCCAACCTCATCAGATATGGCTTCAGGCACAGAGCGAAACTGTTTTTCTATTTTTTTACCATCGATTACAGTGACATATGATGTCGGATATTCTACAATGGCTTCCTGCTTGATTTCTCTCTTTGCAGTTACCTTGATAGTACCTATGTTGGTAGATTTTTCTCCTCCTTCTGCTTTTAATGCTGTTATCAGCAAACTGAAAAAGGCAAAAATTAGTAGTTTTTTTAGATAGCTTTTCATTTTCCAAAAAAAATCCCCGTCCTTCGAGAAATAAAGGACGGGGAAAATTTTTTTCTAATATATATCTTCCCTCTTACCCTCACGTTCTTTATCCTCGAAGAACCTTTGTGAGGTACAATCAGGCAGGTCTACTGGCTTGCGGTTTCAACTTCCTTGCCTTCCCATCTGCCTTAGATGACAGAAAGTGGCTTAATAGGAATTACAACACCGCTTACAGTGGCGGGACCGCGATGGCTTTTCACCATCTTCCCTCTTAGGCTGTTTCAACAGCAACCTGACTGTAACTAAATTCATACAATAATCTAAAAATAAAATTATTGTCAAGATGAAAATTTTAGGAGAGAAATATCTCAATTGCTTTTTGAACTGTTCATCTAACAAGAAATAATTAGTTTCTATCTGAAAATTCTTATTACTATCTATCTTGAAGAAGAATCCATTTATCAATAGATTTAAGAGTTGTTTTTTTCTTACGATTAAAGTTATTGATGAAAAGCAATGGAAAGTATAAACTTGACATCATAAGTATAAAAAATAAAAAAGTGAATAGACGAGGATTTTAACTATGGCAAGAAAGAAGGCAGGTTATTCAATTGGTGCTGTGGCGCAAATGCTCGATATACATCCGCAAACTTTAAGAATTTATGAGAGGGAAGGGCTTGTTAAACCTAAGCGGACTTCCGGCAATACTCGTGTTTATACTGAAGAAGATATCAAAAAGATAGAGCTTATCCAAAGATTGACGCATGAGCTTGGAGTAAATCTTGCAGGAGTTGAAATCATCCTTCGAATGAGCGAGAGAATAGAGGAGATGCAGAAGGAGATGGACAATATGTTAAAAACACTCCTTGAGCATTTTTCTGAAGAACTAAAAAAATGGCAGGAAACCCAATCATCCGCTCTTGTTAAAGTGCAGAGAAGAGATGTAGCCCCAATAAAAAAGAAAAGGAAATGAAATATGAGAAAAATTAATTTCACTGTGCTTTTTGTTCTTTTGGCTTTTATTTGTGTCATTACCTTTATTAATTCAAATAATTCATTTGCTGGAGAAAAATTAGACAATGAAATCATCGATAAATTGAATACTCTGATTGGAAAAAATAAAACATATGAAACTTCGCCCTTTACAGCTTTGAGAATACAAAGAAAGAGAGGCCCCAAAAAATGTGGCACTCCTATAATGACTGAAATAATGAAAGCTTTGCCTAAACTTAGTCCCTCTGCGCGCGCTATTGTTGATGGCTATATCTTCAAGGAATCACCGATTTCAGCAGATAGAAGCTGGAAGAAGGGATATAAACAAGTCAACAATGAATTTGGATTATCAAATACCTATGTTTCAGATAACTTTGTCATTATTTGGGGTGATGAAACTTATAGCCCTACTTTTGGCACTGGAATACCGCCTGATGATGACGATGGAAGCGGATATCCTGATTTTGTTGAAAAGCTGAGCAGTTATTTCGAGAATGCTTGGACTAAAGAGATTGATGAAATGGGGCTTAAAAAACCAAAGAAATCTTCAGATAAGCTCATCGATATCTATATTGCAAATACGGCAGGGGACATTAAGCCCGGCAAACTTACCCTTGACAGCAGCTTTTTTGCCTACACAAATACATATACTTCAAACAATATGCCCTATATCGTTGTAAACAATGTTATGCCAACTACTGAAAATGATGACCCTGCCGGGGCTGAGACAGGTTCGCAAAAGGTGACTGCTGCCCACGAATTTTCTCATGCCATTCAATTTGCCTATGATAGAAATGAAAGTGTTTGGTGGCAGGAGGCAAGTGCAGTTTGGATGGAGGACCAAGTTTACGATGAGGTGAATGATTATATTTATACATATATGATGACTGACACTTCCTCGATTGACCAATATTCTCCTTGGACTTCAGTGCCTGAAATACATCTCACAAAAGTAAACGGATTCCATGAGTATGGGACAGTTATTTTTGCGAAGTATCTTTCCCAAAACTATACGGGAAGTGATATGTTTAAGGATGTTTGGACTCTTTGCAAAAAAAAATCAGCAATAAAAGCAATCAATTCCTATCTTAAAAATAATGGAAGCAGTCTTAAGAACGGGTTCATAGATTTTGCAGTTAAAAACCTTGATTTAGGTAAAAATTATGAGGAAGGAAGCAGGTGGCAGAATGTATCGAAGATAAAAACCATTTCTTTTAGTGCACCCGGCACAATAAAGAAAAGCATAAAATCAACTTCTTCTTTCCCTCATCCTCCTGCATATCTTGGATCAAATTATATTGAAATAGATACTTCAGTAACTGGAACTTTAAAAATAACTTTTAATGGTGAGAAGAAATATAAAGGAAAAAAAGTTAAGTGGAAAGTGAAAGCAGTCAAGCAAAATATTGCAGATAATTTAGAGGTGAGTAATGTTTCACTAAACAAGTCAAATAAAGGT
>RFHX01000359.1 GCA_003695725.1 Candidatus Schekmanbacteria bacterium | reverse complement strand
GATAATCATAGTGGATGAAGAAGACAAGGCAGGATACATTCTTTCTCAAAATCTCTCCAAAAGAGGGTATTCAATAGAATATTTTGACAATGGAGAAAAAGCAAAAAATAAACTCAAAAGCTCTATCTATGATATCCTTATCACAGGATTGAAAGGTAAAAAATACAGTGGTCTCAAGCTCTTAAAATACATCCGAGAAAAGAATCTGAATACAGATGTAATTATCTATACAGCATACGGAGATGTAGAAAGCTATATAAAAGCATCCCGTCTCGGCGCTATCGAATATATCAACAAGCCGGTTACGGCAGATTTTTTTGAATCCCTGATAAAAAAACTCTCAGGGACAGAACACCTCCACCAGATTACAAGAATTGAAACATCAGATAGAAGAAGGCATAACCGCTATCCGATAAAAGCACCTGCCCATATCATAAAAAGGGAAAAGGAAAAAATTAAAAAGATTGAAGCGACTATTCAAAACATAAGTCTTTCAGGAGTCCTTTTGAGCGCCTGTTATGAGTTTTCAGAAAATCAGGAAATCGAATTGAACCTTATGCTTTCAGGTATGTCAATCTATGCTGAATCAATTATACGGCGTATTATCCAAATTGAAAATAACAATGAAGAAATGAAAAGAAGATATGCCGGATTGGAATTCAAAAAGATTCCTGAAAAGGATTATCATAATTTCAAAAAATACCTCGAATCCATTTAAGTGCCAGCATTCTTTCGAATAAACTCAAGTGCTTCTTCTCTATTCTTTATTCTTCCTATGAATTGAAGCTCTCTGATTTTCTTCAATACCATTCCAATTTTGGTCCCGCTTTCATCCATACCAAGAATTTTTTTTACATCATTTCCATTTACAAGATTCGGCGGGGAAAGGAGCCTTTCTCCATCATCTATAAAAATAGAGGCCAATCTCTCCGACGTTTTCTTCTTTTTTTCTTCTGAGATACCCTTCAACAAATACAATCCTTCAAAAAGATTCTGCATAACGACAAAATCTTTTCCCCACTTGCCGATGAAAAGCTTCAATTTATCATCATCTACAATTTCTTCTTTTGCAATATCACAAAGCTCTAATGTCCCTGCCACTACATTATAAATCCTCGATACATCTTTTGCAGAAAACCTCATATGCTTTAAAATTTTTTTTATCTTTGTAATATGAGAATCAAACTTATCCAAATAAAAGATTAAAAGCGCAGAAATCCATAATGCTTTTGCCTTTTCAAAGGGACGCAAAATATCCCTATATTCTTCGCTTTCTGAAGCATTCTTTATTTGCGGCAATATTTCTCTGATGAATTTGTCTTCATCTTGCTCGATAGACGCCATATTGAATTCTTTTTCAGACATAAGAGAACAAAAAATATTTGCAATCAATCTTGTTCTAATAAGGAGTGTTATGCCTCTGTGAGGATTAAAGGATAAAAACATTTTATTTACCTCTTCTGCAAACCTTTCAAAGGCACAATCGATTATATTGGGAGATTCTTTCACCATATGGAAATAAGTTTCATCATCGATTTTCATATCTTCAATCGTAGCGGCATATCTAACTGCCCTCAAAATCCTTATCGGGTCATCTTTTAGACTTTGCGGCGAAACTTCTCTTATAATCTTATTGTCTATGTCTTCTATTCCTTTAAATGGGTCAAACAACTTCCACGAATTTATCTCAAGTGATATGGCGTTGATGGTAAAATCTCTTTTTGACAAATCATTTACCAATATGCCGTCAACGGCATCTACAAAATCGATGATATTGCCTCTTGCCGCCACACGATAACTTGTCTTCGGGGGTTTGCCCATAATTATGAATTTCCCTCTTATCTTCTGCGCAAATTCCTGTGCAATCTTCTCCGCATCTTTTTCAACTATGTAATCCATATCAACAGGCAATCTTCCAAGCAAGCAATCCCGAATAAATCCGCCAACAAGATATATCTTTATCCTCTTTCGTTGAGAAATCTTCCGAAGTATGGAAATACGCTCATCCTTCTCTAAAACCATTATTAGTTGGTTTAATCTTTGATTCACACTCTAACTCCTGCAATGGAATATAAATCAGAAGGTAAGACTTATTTGAGGTAATCTCTCAGCGCTTTGCTTTTTGCCATTTTCCTGATTGTCTTTTTTGCCTTTTCTTCAATCTGCCTTATTCTCTCACGGGACAATCCCATACTTTTGCCTATCTGCTCCAATGTTTCACTTTCTCTGCCTCCAAGCCCAAATCTCCTTCGAAGTATCTCCGCTTCCTTCGGCTTCAACTCATTCAAAAGCTCATTGAGTTCCTTTTCCATCTTTTTTCTATCGATTTTCTCATCAATAGTTTCAGCGCTCTCTGCCTCGAGAAAATCAAGAAAAGTGGCTCCATCTTCATCAGAAATTGGATTTTCAAGGGAAACAGAACTTTTTGATAAAAGGAGGAGATATTCAATCTCCTTTGTTTTGCGATGCAGAGCTTTCGCCAATTCTGAAACTTTTGGCTCTCTGCCGTACTTTTGAAGAAGCTCATCATATTTTTCGCCTATTCTATTCAAATCTGAAATCTGTCTAACGGGTATTTTTACTGCGCCAGTCTGTTCGGCGAGAGCTTGAATGATGCTCTGTTTTATCCACCATACTGCATAGGAAACAAACTTTACACCTTTATCAGGGTCAAACTTTCTTGCCGCTTGCATCAAACCTATGTTTCCCTCGTTGATAAGGTCTGGAAAACTGAGGCCGCATCCTTTGAACTTCGCCGCAATATTTACGACGAATTTAAGATTTGCCTCTACAAGCTTTTTGAATGCCTCTTCACCTTTTCTGATTTCCTTTGCAAGTCTAATCTCCTCTTCTCTGTCCAATAGCTTTATCTTGCCTATCTTCTTCAGATAAGCAGATAGAGTATCATCTGTAACCTTCAGATGAGTAGGCACTTTTATTGTTTTTTTCTTCTTCATTTTTTCAGCCGGAAAAGTCTTACTTGACAAAAATTTTTATATGATTTGAATTCATAATGCAAAACAAAAAGTTCTTATTTGGCAAAATGGATAAAATAAAATTAATATTAGTTCTAACTTCTCTTGATTCAGAAAAAAAAGCAAGAGAAATCGCCGAAACTCTTGTCAAAGAGAAGCTTGCCGCCTGTGTTTCCCTTTTCTCTGATGTTGAATCATTCTACTTTTGGGAAGAAAAACTTTGCAGAGAAAAAGAGATATTCCTTTTCATAAAAACACGAGAAGACCTCTTCAATCATCTGAAAGAGCGCCTTCTTGAAATTCACCCTTATGAAACACCTGAAATAATATCACTCAATATTGATAATTTCTATGAAAAATATGCAAAATGGGTTGTCGATGAAACTCTCCACTACAAAAGTGATTAGAGAATATACCTGCTCAAATTTTCATCTTTGACTACATCGCTTAGTCTTTCCTTTACATAATCCTCTGTAATTTTAATTGTCTTGTTGGTTATAAAAGGCGCATTGAAGGATATCTCATCGAGAAGTTTCTCCATTATAGTATGGAGTCTTCGCGCTCCAATATTTTCATTCTTTTCATTTACCACAGAAGCGATATTGGCAATACATCTAATCGCATCATCATCAAAAGCAATATCAACACCTTCTGTCTTCAAAAGAGCTGTATATTGTTTAATCAGCGCATTCTTCGGTTCTGTCAAAATTCTTACGAAATCATCACTGGTCAAAGAATTTAAGTTTACTCTTATAGGAAATCTTCCCTGCATTTCAGGAATCAAATCAGATGGTTTTGATACATGAAAAGCCCCTGCGGCTATAAATAGAATATGGTCTGTCCTAACCAAACCGTATTTCGTTGCAACGCTCGTTCCTTCCACTATTGGAAGCAAATCTCTTTGCACTCCCTCTCGCGACACATCAGGCCCAACACCGCTTTCCTTCCCCGCAATTTTGTCGATCTCATCGAGGAAGATAATTCCAGACTGCTCAACCTTATCTTTAGCCATTGCGCGAACCTTATCCATATCAACCAGTTTTTGTGACTCTTCCTGAATCAATATCTTTCGAGCATCTTCAACCTTCATTTTTTTCTTTTTGTTTCTTTTTGGGAAAAGCCCTCCAACCATATCTTTGATGTTGAAATCAATCTCCTCAAATCCTCCTGTGCTTGAAATCACCTCGATCATCGAGGGGAAACCCTTTTCTGCAACACTCAGTTCAACTTCCCTGTCCTCGAGTTTTCCGGCTCGCAACAGTTCTCTGAATTTTTCTCTCGTTGCCTTAAAACTGTCCATTTGTCTCCCTGCTGTATCTGCAGATATATCTCCTTCTGAACCAGTGCTTTTGCTTCTCACCGGAGGAAGCAACAAATCAAGCAATCTTTCTTCCGCTATCTGCTCAGCTTTTTCTCGCACCTTGCGCTCCTCAGCATCACGCACCATCTTCACAGCCAATTCCATCAAGTCTCTTATCATCGATTCAACATCGCGGCCCACATATCCTACTTCCGTGAATTTGGATGCTTCAACCTTGATAAACGGCGCATCTGCAAGCTTTGCCAGCCGCCGCGCTATTTCGGTCTTCCCAACACCTGTGGGACCTATCATTATTATGTTTTTCGGCGCAACCTCTTCCCGAAGATCGGGAGGAAGCTGCTGCCGTCTCCATCTGTTTCGCATCGCAATGGCAACTGCTCTTTTAGCATCGCTTTGCCCGATAATATATTTATCTAATGCCTCTACAATCTCCTTTGGTGTTAACGATTCCATAAATCCTCATTCCTTTCATAACACTTCAACTGTTATTTCATTATTTGTAAAAACACAAATAGATGCCGCTATCTCCATTGCTTCTCTCACAATTTCAACAGCCGACATATTAGTTTTCAGCATCAACGCTTTTGCCGCAGCCTGCGCATAAGGTCCGCCTGAACCAATGGCAATAATATCATCGTCAGGTTCAATTACATCGCCGGTGCCTGAAATTACAAAAGTATTATTTTTGTCGGAAACAATAATTAGAGCTTCCAGCTTGGTAAGAATCTTATCCCTTCGCCAATCCCTTGCAAGCTCAACTGCCGCTCTTGAAAGGTTTCCAGAATATTCGTCAAGCTTTTCCTCGAACTTTGTAAGCAATGTAATCGCATCTGCTGAAGATCCTGAAAAGCCTGCCAGTATTTTGTCTTTATACAATCTCCGTACCTTCTTGGCATTTCTTTTCATTATCATCGAATTCGAAAAAGTGACTTGGCCATCACCTGCCATAGCAACTTTCCCATTTCTTCTTACACACAAAATTGTCGTACTCCTAACCATTTTTTCATCCATATGCCTTATCCCTTCATTATTTTTTTAACTTCGATCTCGGATGATATTTGTCATAGGCTTCAACAAGTTTATCAATTCCTATATGCGTATATTTCTGCGTCGTGGACAATGACGAATGCCCTAAAAGCTCCTGTATTGTTCTTAGGTCTGCACCGGAATTGAGCATATGAGTTGCAAATGTATGCCTCAACTTATGAGGACCTATTCTCTTATAGATACCGCTTCTTCGACAATATTCATCTACAATTCTTCCTACAGACCTTGCTGTCAATCTCTTTCCTCTTTTATTTATAAAAAGAGCGTCTTTGTCAATATCGGTTGTTAAATTTCGCCGTTTGTCAAGGTACTTATCAATGGCAGTTTTTGCTCTTTCTCCAAAGAGGACGATTCTTTCTTTTCTCCCCTTCCCTCTTATCCTTATTGTGCAAGCTCCATAGTCGATATCAGAAAAATTTATACCAACGAGTTCTGACACTCTCACTCCTGTTGCATACAAAAGCTCAAGAATCGCAATATTGCGCAGATTTATAAAAGTTTTTTCGCCACCATCTTCAAGAAGTTTAAAAATCTCATCGATGCTCAAAAATTCAGGAAGTCTGCGCCCTTTCTTTGGCAAACTGATTTCTCGAGCAGGATTTATCTCAATTATTCCTTCCCTCTGAAAAAAACGGAATAAGCTTCGAAAGGTAGAAAGCTTTCTTGAAACGGTTGAACGGCTGTTTCCCTTTTTTATGCAGTTGGAAATAAAAGAGCGTATATCCAATGAAGAGATTTCCTCAAGAGAAGACTTTTTCCTTTTCTCATTTAAAAAGGAAAAGAATTCTTTAAGGTCATTTTCATAGTTTCTAATCGTATGACGAGAAAATCCCTTTTC
>RFHX01000358.1 GCA_003695725.1 Candidatus Schekmanbacteria bacterium | reverse complement strand
TAGGTAGTGATAAGTAAGAAAAAATCAAAAGATTTTCATTAATATAGAACAATAATTTTATTTCTTCCATATCTTAGGTGCAAAAAACTGAAAGTTTGATGGCGTTGTACTTTTGGGTATTATGGATATGCTGTCTTTTTTGCTGTTATTATTTCATTATAACGGTGAGTATAAGCGTAGTGCGGGATTTTAATGTACTTTACTTTCAATTTATAAAAATGTTTAATTATAGCTACTACGCCCATATTTAGCACATTGCCCAGCATTACGCTTATACATTGTTGTGTGTAGTGATTTGTTCATCAATAAATTTTTCAACCTCTTTTTCAGTCGGAAGCTTTATTTCGGAATACTCAATTTTTTTCCCTAATTCCTTTGCATTTGATAATTTTTTCCGAATGTTATCAATTTCTTCCTCTGTATGTGTTTTTGCAACAGTTTTTGGTTCAAAAGCATTAGGGTGCGGCAAATAAATAATTGGTATGTCATTAACACTATTTTTTCCCTTAAAATAATCACGAACAAAACTACCTATTCCAATAATAATTTGCGCTCCGCTTATTCCAATTCTTTCATTTAAAAAGCGTTTTGTACATTCAGGTAAAGCTTTTGCTACTCCTATTTGTTGGGATGACTTACAATGGACTAATTCTGTAATGCAGAAATCAATTCCAGGCTTAGCAGGTCTTAAAAGTAATTCTTCCACTCTCCTTTTTATACTTGACCAATATCTTACTGGTTTTTCTCTTGTTCCGTCTATTTTAAGAACTTTATTATTATATACCCAACTATATTTTGGACCTCTATCTTTGAATCTGTTTATAAAAAAGTCTGCAATAATTGGGTCAGGCCAGGCCAAAGTTGGATATAGTTCATCTTTTGAATACGAAGGATTTGAACTTATTATTAAAATGGGAGCATTAATCATATCACCATTCCAAGGTTCGGGTATTTGAAAATCATTATTTTTTTTTGCTCCTTGTGTTCGCTGAAAATTCACAATGTCATCACAAGGGTGGGAATAATTACGACTTTTAATTAATGTGCAAAAATTATTGCATTTTGCAATGTCGAATAATAGTTTTGGTATCATATCAATATGTTTTAAATAAATTTATTTATGGTTCTATTTGACGTTTTTTTATTGACGACTATTTCTCTTCATTACACACAACGTTTTGCGTGTTTGTGAAGTGCCAAAGGCATTTGGGTAAGTGAAGCGAACTGCAAACAAGCTGTTATGTGCCGTTGCATATCATTAGAACAATGTCTTTACTGCCTTTTCTACCCCGTCTACCAATTCTTGAACCTCTTCAATCGTGGGATCTCTATCCTTTGCGTGGCAACATAAATTTCGAATATCTCCTAATCTTTGAATCCAACGCCAAGTAGGGACATCTAATATACCTCCGTTTTTAAGTGAATCATTGTAGTCAGCTATGGTTGGGCTTTTCTTTTTAATGCTTATCTGGTGATTATTACATACTGTGGATAAATGATTTTCAAGCACGACTCCAGCCACTGTTCCAGCTGCTCTTAGGTGTTTTGCTTTCAATAATGATCTTGCCGCATCTATTTCATTATCGAAAAGGTCGGCTCTCAAAACACCCGTAATATCTGAAAGGATTGAGTCAAGACGAGCATAAGCAGACCTCAATATTGCCAATTGCTGTTGAAACTTTGAGATAAATGCAATTTCAGGATTAACAATCTCTTCTTTGTAAATACCACGCGTAACACTCAACCCCAATAAATAGTCACTAATCGTATAGGTAGTATAGTCAATTTCCTTACGCTTTTCTATTTTATACAATTCTTCAAATTCTTTAAGACGGTCGGGTATCAATTGTCTTACCACAGCAAGTGCCTTTGTATACCAATCTTGATATTCAAATGCAGAGACTTTCTGAATACTTTTCCCTTGTTTTTTAGGTTTTCCTTCCTTTTTCCCTGGTGCTAGAAAGGAAATACCTTGTTCCAGCAGAGTATTCAATTCTTTTCTTATTGCTTCTCTCGAATTAGTCATGATGTTACCTCATTTGTAATGCAATGGCACATAACGTTCTGAGCGTATCTGAAGTCCTGCGAAGCAGATTTTGGGCGGAGTGCCGATGGCACGTAGCCAGATACGCTTTGTTATCTGCTGTGGGAGATATAAATACCTTCATTTTGGAACATTAAACGCCATTATGGTCAAGATTATTTCCCTGTTTACATCTTGGGGTTGATGAAATATATAACTAAATATCGTTTCATTCTTCAATTTATCGCTTTTTAGATTCCATTCTCGCTTATAACAAGGATGTGCTTTAACAGTAGGGTTTATTTTATTCAGTACTGAGCTAAAATCCTGATTTTTATTGAATAACAAAATAGCTATCTTAGTATCTCTCCAACTTGTGTACCCCAACAACTGATCCATTGCTTCAATGAATTTCTTTTCACCTCTCCAGAACTTGCACTCAGCTATAAACACATTTTTACCTTCAATACGTATGAGAATATCTGTTTTGCCTCCATAGTTAAAGGTTTCTCCTGTAGCTTGTCCTTCATAATGTGCATTAAGCATCATCAAAAAGTGGTCACGAATTTCCTCCTCTTTAAGTTTAGAAAACGTTTGGGGGCTTCTTTCCATAACTGAAGCCATATTGTAAATCATCTCCAAGATATTTTCGTATTCTTCTAATGCTAAAACAGGTTCTGGCTTAAAAAGCTCTTTTGAAATCTTAGGCCGCTCGAATTTAAGTTTCTTTCGAATAGATGGAATTGTATAAGTCTCTGGCATATCTTTACGGCGTTTTATGGGAATTCCGAGGGAACTAATTAAATCAATATCATTAAGGAGTTTCTTTTTTCTTTGCGATACAAACTGCCTAACAAAGGGTTCAAGCGAACTATTGAAAGATTCAACATCTCGCTTAATCCATTCCAAATACCTTTTGATCTTGTTCAACTCCCGTTGATACTCTTGTTTAAGTCTTTCTGCATTATGTTCGACCATTTCATAGATTAAATGAATTTCTTCCCCTATAACCTTTCCACGTGGAGGATTAGAGGTAAATGTTGAAGGCTGATATTGGAACAGCTCTCCATCGCCTTCAAACGGGACAGCTATTATAATTTGTACGCCCTTTACATAAAATTGGCGATTTCTATCAAAAATAGCTCTTCTAGGGTCTCTGCTTACATCAATATCTACTTCTTTTTTACTGTAGACATAGATTTTATCTTCATAAATTTTGGGTGGTTTAAGAGAATATTTAGACACAAGATATTGGCAAAAATCCTCCTCACTCACATTAAGAATATAATTAGAATCATAC
>RFHX01000357.1 GCA_003695725.1 Candidatus Schekmanbacteria bacterium | reverse complement strand
TATTGAGTGATATATTTCCATCGAAGAAATATATGATGAGAAGATATGAAATCAAAAAAGAGTATTTTATTTATTTTTTCTATTTTTTAAGAATATTGAATATTGTTGTCAGGGGATTTAAGCTTTCTTTTAAAGTTATGCAGAATTCTTATGAAAACTCAGTATTTCACAGAAGAAAGAAAACTTCTACCCCCCACTAATAGAAGCATTTATTTACTTTGTTGAAAGTGAATTTCCCAGTATCTCATCACTTGTAAAAAGAGAGAAAAATCTATATCCTTCTCTTTCAATATTTTCTTTTCCGCCCTGCATTCTGTCAACAACAGCAATCACTATTTCCACTTTTCCGCCTTCTTCCTCAACAGACCGTATGGCATTGAGAGTGGAGCCTCCGGAAGTAACTACATCTTCCACGATTACCACTTTTATTCCCTTATAAAAACATCCTTCTATTTTTTTCCCTGTTCCATGCAATTTCTTATCTTTTCTTATCAAAAAGCCTCCTATAGGCTTTTTTGTGTCGGCACTTAACATTGTAACGCCTGCTACTATAGGGTCAGCGCCAATCGTAGGTCCCCCTATGGAGTCTATCTCCAAATCTTTTATCATAGAATAAATAAGATGGGATATCAGCTTTAATCCCTTGGGATGTAGTGAGGTTTTTCTTATATCGATATAATAATTGCTTTTTTTACCTGATGCTAAAATAAATTCCCCAAACTGTAGGGATTCCTTTCGTATAATCTCAAGTAGTTCCTCTCTCATTTTTTCCAAGTCCTTTACAATCTTTTATGTTAAGCTATTCGGCAGGAGCAGTGAATGTCCTTTGTCCAAGCTCTCTATCGAGCATAAAAAGCCCGCTTCCGTCCTTCCCAATAAGTTTCAACTGCTGAATTATGTCATTTACAGATGTTTCTTCTTCTACTTGCTCGGAGACAAACCATTGGAGCATTCCTTCTGTAGCATGGTCATTTTCTTTCTTTGCCAAATCTACAAGTTTATTGATTCGAGCGGTGACAGCTTTTTCATGTTCCAAAGTTTTATTGAAAAGGTCAGCAGGAGATTTGAAGTTGCTTTCGGGTTTTTCTATTTCTTCAAGTATTACTCTTTCCCCTTGGTCTAAAATATATTTATATACTTTTTGTGCATGAAAAAGCTCTTCCTGTACTTGAACATTAAACCAATTTGCGAAACCTTTTAACCCTGCATTTTCTGAATATGCCTGCATAGAAAGATATAGGTATGCAGAATAGATCTCTTTATTTAAATGATCATTTAGTGCTTTAGCCATTTTTTTACTTATCATAAATAGACCCCCTTAAAAGTTTGAATTATCCCTTTTTTAATCTTTTTGGAGGAAAAATCAATCTTATAAATTCTTGGATTGCTTCTTATGGCGAAAAAAAGACATTTATGCTAATGAAATATATTATGATTCTATTGATAAATCCGCCGTATTTTAACAGAGATGAATTGAAAGAAAGGTTTTCATCCTTTATGGGATGGATTAAGAGGGGCAATATGTATGCTGTTGCCTTTGAGCCTCCATTAGGCATATCTGAACTTGCCACCTTTCTCAATAGTAATGGTATTGAAACCTCTGTCTTGGATATACCGGGACTGTTTATGACTGATGAAGAGGTTGAAGATGAAATTTCCCGTCTCACTCCTGAAATAGTTGGGATTACTGCAATGAGCGCCACGATATTTGAATCACTGAAAATTGCAGAAATTGTTAAAAAAGTTTCTCCTTCGTCTATTGTTGTACTTGGAGGAGTACATCCAACGGTTATGCCTGCAAGTGTGCTGAAAAATGATGTAGTTGATTTTGTCGTAAGAGGTGAAGGAGAATATGCCCTTTATGAAATATATAATGCCATAAAAAACAAGAAGGATTTGACTTATCTTAAAGAATTGAATCAGGGAATCTGTTTTAATGATAATAGCAGTCCAATAATATCTGAGAGAGCAGAATTGATTGAGAATCTCGATAAAATTCCCCTTGCAGACTACAGTCTTTTCCCTGCTGAAAATTATATTAAGTACAATCAAGATTTAAGAGGTATAAGAGGAATATCAATGATAGCAGGAAGAGGATGCCCCTATTCGTGTACTTTTTGTGCAGTAAATAAGACTATGGGAAGGCGTGATAGAAGAAGAAAACCGGAAATTATCATTTCAAAGATAAAGGAATTGGCAGATTCTTTGAATATTGAAGGAATATGGTTCAAAGACAGTACCTTCAACATAAACAGAAAATGGGTTGAGAAATTTTGCAGTTTAATAAAGAGAGAGCTTCCCGGTTTCAAATGGCAAATAAATACGAGAGTTGATTTGGTCAATGAAGAAGAGATTGAAATGATGAAGGATGCAGGTCTTGTGCAAATCGATTTGGGTATTGAATCAGGTTCTTCTTCAACTTTGGCTCTTTTGGGGAAAAAATATAGTGTTGATGAGATATACAGAAGCGTATCAATTGCAAAAAGATATGTAAAAGTGGCTGGTTTTTTTATGATAGGACTTCCCGGCGAGACGGAAAAAGACATTGACGCAACCTTTGAGCTTGCAAAATTGCTCGAACTGGATAGCTATTCCTTTAGCATATTTTCACCATTGCCGGGAACCAAACTTTTTGAAAGATTAGTTGAAGAAGGAAAAATTTCAGAAGACAAATGGAATTACAAGGAAAGTCATTTTACCAAAACGAAGGAAGTTTTTTGTTCCATTGATAGGGATGGTTTATTGAGAAAGTATAGCGAAATAAACAATTTCTTTTCATCACATTAGATGAAAAAAGGTCTTAAACAATCTTTTTTATCTATTCTAACCAAGCTTTTCCTGACAATACGAATAGAGATTTAATGCCGCATATTTCAACTGAGTTGTATCTTGTTCCTTACTTTTTCAAGAAAGCCTTTTTCACGCTCAATTTGAATCTTGACTATGATCTTGTGATTATTGATTCCTTTTTGACCATTGATAGAAATGAATTTATTGCAGTGAAATAGCCATGTGGGAGGATATGGTAAAGGCTCGATCCTCAGTACAATATTAACCTATATGAAGGAATGAATATTCCAAATCTAATCAAAAATTTAAATAATAACAAGTAATAAATAATTTTATGATTTTGTTTTATCATTCTCTATTCCTACGATAAATCTTCACTTGACATTGGCGCCTTAAAAGTGTAATTTCTGCTGAATTTTCAATAAATTTGATGAGATTACTGTTTAAAATGGAGCAAAAAGAAGATGAGACTTTTTGAACATGAATCAAAAAAGGTTTTTAAGCTCAATGGAATACCTGTTCCTGAAAATCAAGTAGTTGAATCTCCTGATGAGATTACTATAGATGGTCCTGCTGTACTTAAAGTACAAATACCATCTGGAGGAAGAAAAAAGGCAGGAGGTGTCCTTTTTTCTCAAAACAAGGATGAATCACGCAAAAAAGCGGCTGAGCTCATAGGTAAAGAGATAAAAGGATTCAAAGTAAAGAAAGTATTGGTGGAGAATCAGCTTGATATTGATGCTGAGTATTTCATGGCTGTGACCTATGACTCTGCAAGGCAAAGGCCTGTGGTGATTTTCAGCAGGGAAGGCGGTATCGATATTGAAGAGCTTGCCGAAAAAAGCCCCGAGAAGATTGTGAGAAGGGATATTGATACAGCAAAGGGTGTTTTTGAACATCAAATGAGAGAGGTTGTTGCACAATCAGGCGCTGATTCACGGAGTGTATTGAAGGTAGGGGCAATATTGTATCGGTTAGTGCAAGTCTTTATGAATTATGATGCAACGCTTGCTGAAATAAATCCGCTTGTAAGGACAAAAGATGGGAATTTCATTGCTGTTGACGGTCATATGGAGATTGATGATGATGCTCTTTATAGGCAGAAAAAATTAATTGAGCTATTGGGAAAAAGAGAGGAAAGTCAGGCAAAGAAACAGACGGAATTTGAAAAAAGGGCTGCTGAAATCGATGAACTTGACCATCGCGGTGTTGCAGGAAGAATGATTGAATTTGATGGGAATCTTGGCTTATTGATTGGAGGCGGAGGCGCAAGCTTGACTTCCTTTGATGCAATAAGAAAGCATGGAGGAAAACCTGCAAATTATTGCGAAATAGGAGGCAATCCAAGTGTTTTCAAAGTGCAGGAGTTAGTCAAACTTATTCTTTCCCGACCCGGAATTGATAAAATTGCTGTAATAATGAATGTAGTCAGCAATACAAGAGTTGATTTGGTAGCTCGTGGTGTTATTAAGGGGGTCATTGAAAGTGGTAAAAAGCCCTCGGAAACAATAACAGTTTTTAGGATCCCGGGCGCTTGGGAAGACGAAGGATTCAAGATATTGAAAAAATACGGTGTGCAGTATTGCGATAGAACGGTTTCTATTGATGAGGCTGCAAAGATTGCTGTTCAAAAGAGTGTTTGAAATGTTCTAACCTTAATTGATTAATGAAAGAGGATAGTCAAAATGGCAATTTTAGCAAGTGAAAATACAAAGATAATTATACAAGGAATTACAGGAAGAGAAGCAACAACATTTACAAAGGATCTTCTCGACTATGGAGCAGCAGTGGTTGCGGGAATTACTCCGGGGAAAGGTGGTTGGGAAGTCTATGGAGTACCTGTTTTCGATACAGTTAAACAGGCAGTTGAAGCTCATCCTGCTGATGCTAGTATTATCTCAGTACCGCCTGCAATGGTAAAGGGGGCTGCCTTTGAAGCAATCGATAATGGCATAAAGCTGGTTGTCATAGTAACTGAAAGAGTACCGCGTAGGGATGTTGTTGAAATTGTAGCTTTTGCCCGCGCAAATGGTGCAAGAGTGATAGGCCCTAATTCTTTGGGCCTAATTTCACCTCATAAAACCAAAGTGGGTATGGTTGGCGGAAGGGCTGAAGATGTGAAGAAGGCATACAGCGAAGGTAATGTTGGAATAATTTCCCGTTCAGGTGGAATGACTACGGAGATAGCAAATCTGCTAACTCTAAATGGCATCGGTCAAAGTACCTGTATCAGCATTGGCGGAGATGCCATTGTTGGCTCTAACTATCTTGATTTGATTCCTCTCTTTGCGGAAGACGAACAGACCAAAGCAGTTGTTATTTTCTGTGAGCCCGGTGGGAATGTAGAAGAAAGTTTGGCTGAGATGGTGACCAAAGAAAATATAAAGCTTCCTATTGTTGCCTTTGTGGCAGGACGTTTTGCTGATGAGATGCCCGGTGTTAGATTTGGCCATGCTGCTGCAATCGTTGAAGGCAATAGAGGTACGACAAAGGGTAAGATAGAGAAGTTTAAGGAAGCAGGGATTATGGTTGCAGAAGAATTTAAAGAGATAATTACACATTTGAAATCTGTGTTATAGAAGAGGAGAAGATGATATTATGGCAAGTATTTTCATAAATGTAAAAATAAAGGAAGGATGTCTGGGAGTAGAAAAGTGTGGTGAATGTGTGAAGATTTGTCCTGTAAATATCTTTGAAGCAAAGGATGGAAAAGTTTCAATAGTTGAAAAGAATGAGGACGAATGTACACTTTGCGACCTGTGCCTTCAAAAATGCCCTGTTAATGTAGTTTCAATTGAAAAACTTTATTAAGATTGTATTATCTTTGACAATAAGGCATTATCTGCGGAGAAATCCAAATAATGAAATTTGTTTTTGGAAAGGTTTATCTTTCTTTTAAAGATAACTATGCACTATTTGAATCTTAATAAAGTCAATGAAGAAGTTAAAAGAATCTTTATCCCATTCAGCGATGAAATCCTCAATGTTGACAATGAAAATATCCTTTCTATTGCCCTCTATGGCAGTGCAGTTTCTCCTGACTATGTAGTCGGAAAGTCAGATATAAATTCGCTTTTTGTTTTTAAAGAATATAACTTCGATATTTTTAAAAGATGCTGTGCTATTTATAAAAAAGCGGCTAAAAGAATGATATCTCCTCCACTTTTCCTGTCGCCATCGATGATTGATGAATCTGTCGATGTTTTCCCAATGGAATTTTCAGAAATAAAGGATTGTAACATTCTTATTTTTGGCGAAGATTTTTTTAAGGACTTGAATATCTCCTATGAGCATCTGCGGCTTCAATGTGAACAGCAGATAAAAGGGAGACTCCTTTTATTAGGTCAGGCTTTTCTTGAAACAGGCCGTAACGGCAAAAGGATTGAAATGCTTATGGTAGAGTCCATTTCATCAATCTTTCCTATATTGAGAAGTGCTTTGAAGCTTAAAGGAATTGATGTGCCTTCATCTAAAGATGAAATCATTTCACTTGTAGAGAAGAATTTTGAAATCGAAAATTCCATAATGAGAGATATATTGAAGGATAAGAAGGGAGACGGCAAAATTGGTAGATTCAATGCTGAGAATGCTTTTTCAAAATATTTCAATGAAATAACAAAGATTGCTCTTATAATAAATGAACTTTAAAAGGAAATCTCTTTTCTTTTTTATATTTTTTATTTTCTTTCTTCCTGTTGTCTTTGCACAAAGCGAGATTACTTTTCCTTCTCCGCAGGGATTCGTCAATGATTATGCCAATGTGCTGAGTGCCGATGTGGAAAGGGAGATGGAGAGGGTTTGTAGGGTTTTGAATGAGAAAACAGGGATTGAAATAGCGGTTGTTTTTCTTGATACTACAAAACCATTGGATATGCCTCTATATTCAGTAAAGCTTTTTGAAAAATGGGGTATAGGTAAGAAAGGGCAGGATAATGGAGTGCTGTTTATCACCGCTGTAAAGGACAGAAAGACAAGGATTGAAGTTGGTTATGGATTGGAAGAAATCCTCACAGACGGATATTGTGGAGAAATTCTTGATAATGTTATTCCTTATTTTGCAAAATCTGATTATAATAATGGCGCAATTACCGCTTTTGCTGGGATAGTTTCAAAAATAGCAGAAAAGAAAAACATCAATCTAAAGGAAATTGTATCGCTAAGGGAAAGAAAGAATTACAGAAAAAGCAGTAATATAAGAAATTTGATAGGACTGATAATATTGTTTTTCTTTATATTTTCAAGGACCGGTTTTTTGCCTTTCTTTTTATTTGGAAGAAGATATAGATATGGTAGATATCGTATGGGAGGTTTTGGAGGATTCGGAAGTTTTGGCGGTGGATTGGGAGGTTTTGGGGGATTCGGTGGAGGATTGAGTGGTGGAGGCGGTGCAGGCCGTTCATGGTGAATAGCTCCAATAATCACTGAAAGGAGGAATGATTTAAATTATGAATAAAACGACAAAGTATATTTTAATAACGGTTGCCGTAATTTTGGTTTTGGCAATAGCTGTCGTTCAATTTTTTATTTCTGGAATCAATAAAGTAATTGCCCTTGATGAAAATGTGAAAAAATCTTGGGCTGAAGTAGATAATCAGCTTCAAAGACGTTATGACCTGATTCCAAATCTTGTTGAAACTGTCAAAGGATATGCAAAGCAGGAAAAGGAGATATTTGTAGAAGTTGCAAAAGCTCGCTCTCAAGTAGGAAGAGCAGCTACGATTGATGAAAAAATTTCTGCAAACAATGCATTATCTGGCGCGCTTTCACGCCTTCTCTTAGTCGTTGAGAGATATCCTGAGCTCAAATCAAATCAGAATTTTATTCGATTACAGGATGAATTGGCAGGCACAGAGAACAGAATTTCAGTAGCTAGAATGCGTTACAATGAATCTGTCAAAGAGCTCAATACATACATCAGAAAAATTCCGGGGGTAATTTTTGCTAGGATTGCCGGTATCAAGAATGCACCATATTATGAGATAAAATCAGAAGCAAAAGAAACACCAAAGGTTAAATTTTAATGTTTTTAGTAAAAAAAAGGGAAATAGATAATTCTATTTCCCTTTCAGCTATATATTCTAAAAGCTGAATCAATATTCTTCTAAATTACCTTCTCTTGAATTCAGCCATTCGTCAATTGAGCTTCTTCTGAAACGCCATCTGTTTCCAACTCTGAATGCCGGAATTTTTCCTGTGCGGACAAGCCGATAAATCGTCGCTGTATTCACTCTCATATAGCTTGCTACTTCCTTCAATGTCAAAATATCTGTTTTACCCTGTGCCATTCTACTCCCTTTCTTAATTAGAGTTAACGATTGTGATTTAATAATCTTCTATTTTACTTTCACTAGAGTTCAGCCATTCATCAATAGATGTCTTCCTGAAACGCCATCTGTTTCCAACTCTGAATGCTGGAATTTTTCCTGTGCGGACAAGCCGATAAATCGTCGCTGTATTCACTCTCATATATTCTGCTACTTCTTTTAATGTAAGAATATCTGTTCCACTTCCTGCCATTGAACTTTCTTTCCTCCTTTTCATTTTTTCTTATCCCCTTTTTTAGGGTTGAATTAATGAAACTTAAATTCCTCAAAACTATCATTCCTCTCATTCCTTTCAAATCTATGTATAAATCTATATTAATCAGTTTAATTTGTCAAATATTATTT
>RFHX01000356.1 GCA_003695725.1 Candidatus Schekmanbacteria bacterium | reverse complement strand
CGGTTGCAAGGTATGAATTTGGGTTGAGTTGGAGCTTTTAATTGAAAATAAATTATCAATATGAATAAGAGGGAGAGGATAAATATGGAATTTTTCAAGCTCAAAAAAGATATTAAGATTTTATCGATGATTTTTACAGTAATATTTATAGCGGCTTTTTCTTTGACTTCGACAGCTGCTGTAAATCCATTGTCAAAGACAGATAGGCTTTTTAGATATGGTGAATCAAGTCTACGAGTAGGATCTCTCGGAGGGGAAGTAGGTGTAACTGATTCGACGAATGCTCTTAATGGGACTAAGCTATCTCTTGGTATAGATGCCTTTTTGTCAGATGAGACAGAATTTATAAGGTTTCAGGTGGATAATGCAGGGAAAATAAAAAAGGACAGAAAGGGTAGACCAAGAATATTGGTTACAAATGTGACTAAAAAAACCACCTCATTCAAAAGAAATGCCATTATTCTAAAACCAAAAAAGACCAAGAAAAAACCGGTTGAATTTGCATTGACTGAACCGTTTTTTGCCGCTACTGATTTTAGGCATACAAATATTCTTGTTCTTCATATTGATTCTGATAAAGATAATAAAGCGGATAAATTCCCAACTTATTTCATTAAAGATATAAAATATAGGACTATTAAACTTCCGAAGAAATATGGTGTGACGATAACTAAAAAGAAGGGAAAAAAGAAAAAAGAGAAGATTGGTGTTGCTGGCGTATTTTTTAACAAGGCAAAATTTCCTGTCATTACGACATACGCAGATCTGGTAACAGAAGGAAAAATTCTATTAGTCCAAGTATTGGAAGTTCCCAATGCGATTATTGACTTGCCTCAGCCCTTAAAGGTTAAAGATGGATGGGTTGCTGTAGGGCCTCCTGTCAATATTTCAACCTTTACAACATTAATTGACACTACTGCACCAACATCATTGGATAATGCCACTTTATCAGTTCCAATATTTACAGATGTGGTGAGTGCTTTAGGTATCAGCGATTCAGATATAGCAGTTTTTAGAAACAAAGGCTCGAAGCTCAAAACGATGGTATCTATTTCTGATACTGTTAGCATCGATACGATTACAGGTATTGCAAAAATAAAGAATGTCAAAGAATTAGGGACATATCAGGCATTAGGCAAACTTTCCGGCGTTTCAAAATCGCTTCCTGTCATTACAAGTTTAAAAGCAAGGTCAAAAAGCAATGGCAATGTAGAAATAAAATATACTGTCGTCGATGTTGATGGCGATAAGCCGGATATAAAGATTGAATATAGAACAAATCCCTCAGTTGATGGGTCATCAGGTTGGAAAACAATAAAAACTATAAATAATGTAAAACCCAGTGCAAAGAAAGCACATAAATTTACTTGGAAATCAAAATCAGATATCGGGAAAGCCGCTGGGTATTTTCAAATCCGAGTGACGCCAATCAAGACTATCAACGGCAAATCCGTGAGGGGTGTTTTCAGGACTTCTGAAACATTTAGAATAGAAACATCAAAAGGTGCACCAAAAGCCCCTGACAAATTGAAAGCAAAGGTTAAAAATGACCCTGACAATGAAATCGATGCTGACGGAAAGGATACAAATCCTCCACAGGTAAGTTTAAGCTGGAATAAGCCGTCAGGAAATGTAGCTGGTTATAATGTTTACAGGCAGGCAAGATTCAGAAACGGAGTTGAGGATACATTCAAGGTTATAAAAACAATAAATGATTCTTCGACTACCTCCTATAAGGACAACTCAGATAACGGTACGCTCACAACATCATTTTTGGAAGCATATTACACAGTGACAGCATTTGATTCTTCTGGAAAAGAGAGCAAATTTGCAAAACCCTTGTCTGTGGCAAGCATAGTTTTTGGGAGTTATTACTATTACGGCAAATAGTTATATTGTTTTTTGGAATATTCTGAGGGCATTCTCTGCTAAAAGATGAGGATGCCCTCTTTTTTTCAGATAACGTAAGCAAGAGCTTTTAATCCTATTGAAAAGAAATCTCTAATTTACTAATGATTGACAAGATTCTGATACTTCAAAATTCAAAATAAATATATGGAGAAAAATATGGTTGATATAGCAAAAATCAATGATATTTTGATGAACAAAATTAAAGTAAGAGGGAATCCTGTAGCAATATCATTTATCAAAGATAAACCTTTTGAAGGTTATGAACCAATTCAAGATTGTCCCTGTTCAATTATCAGATATGCAATGGATGAAGGCAAACGTGTCTATTTCGATGAAAAACACAATGACTGTCTCGTAGGCGTCCACCATGCCGGTATAGTGCCCGGGAAAAAAGAGATAGCATCAGGGTATTATCTTTCTGCATCAAGCAATTTCTTTACCGAAGAAGCAGCAATGCGCAATAAAATGCAATCCTATTGCCTTCCTCAAGGACTCGTGAAAGGGATTGCCGCGGCGCCTTTGAGTAAGGTGCCTGAGGGAGTAAAGATTGAGTGGGTTGTCGTCGTTTGCAATCCATTTCAGGCAAATAATGTGGCAGGCTCGATTACCTGCAGAGATGGAGCTTTGCCTTATGGTGAATTGGGAGCTTCCCTTTGTGCTTCGCTTTTTGCTACTCCTTGGTTTGAAAGAAATATCGTCTATACTCCCGGTGATTTTGGTGGGAGAATGCACAACCGCATAAAAAAAGAAGAGATGTTTGTTATTGTCCCATACAATATGCTTCATTACATTGAAGAGCTTATGGAAGATATGAGGATTGATGTGAAGAAATCAAGGGAGATGACAAAACCTGACCATTCTGAATTTTGGAAAGAAGGAGATAAAAAAGAAATCGAAACTGCTGATTCAAGTCTTGATGAAGAAAAGAGTCAATCAGGAGATGTTTTTGAAGGCATCAATTTTACGATGGAATGGGATGATGAAGCAAAGGAGATGATGAAAGAGGTGCCGGAGGGCATTCTTGAAATGGCAGTGGGAAATGCTGAAGAATTTGCAAGAGAAAAGGGATATGAGAAGGTAAGCAAAAAATCCATTCAAGAGCTTATGAAGAAACTTGGAATGGAGTTTTGATAATCTTTTATTACTGAAAAAAATGTTAAGCTTCAATAAAAGGTGGGGAGGAGTGAATTCAAGTTGCTTGTCTTCCGTTGATGAACAATTTCCTTCCTTGAGAAAGTTTTTTTAAATTATATATCTTTTTTATTTAAAGGAGAAACAATGGAGATAATCTCCTTTCTTTTAGCATTCATTATTTTATTACCTCTTTTTGTCTTTTGCACAGCAGAAAGGTCTTTTATTAATAAACATATGTATTATCAAAAAGATGGAATCCT
>RFHX01000355.1 GCA_003695725.1 Candidatus Schekmanbacteria bacterium | reverse complement strand
CTTAATAAAAATAGTAAGCGATTCATTATAGTGAGAGTGGAATTTATATACAAGAAAGAGTGAATAGAAAAGAAAGGTAATCGCAGTAGCAATCACACATCCTGCCAGTTCATATTTAATGATTAAAATTATGCTCAATAGTATATTCAGCAAAGAAGCATAAATGCTTGTTTCCATTTCAAATTCAGGTTTCCCTATGCCTATTGAAACGACATTTGCAACGCCTGAAATAAGATTGAAATAGTAGGCACTGCACATAATCAATAGGACCATTTCCGCAGGCGGATAAGATTTGGACAACCACAATTCCAATATAATCTTGTTATTGAAGGCAAGAAAAATGAAAATTGGTGTGGTAAAAATAAGCAGAAACTTTGATGCTCTAATATATAATTTCCAAAGTTCTTCTTTTGACTTAGTAGAATCAACTTCGCTTGCCGCAGGTGTAATTGCCGAAACCATAAGAAGGGGAAATGACCTTGCAATTGAAGCGACACGATTTCCTATGTCATAGAATCCAATGGAAGCAGTATTCAGAAAATAACCTATGAGAAACTTGTCTGTTTGAAAATTTATGAGGTAAGCAATCTTTGCAACCTGAACTTTGTATCCAAAAGTAAATATTTTTTTGAAAACATCTTTTTCAATAATCTTTGGGAAAAAACTTATTTGAGGAAATATTTTGTAACTGTAATAGATATATGCAATTCCTATATAAATTGAATAGGCGGCTTCGTTAAGGGCTAAACCAGTTAGGCCATAGCCATAATGGAGGACAAACACAATACCTGCAGCGCGGGGAATAGCAGAAATGATTTTAATGTAATTGAGTATACCCATCTTTTGGAAGCCTTCAAAGATTGAGCGTATGGGCGTAACTGTGCTTTGGATGCAAAAGGCAAGAATGCCGAAAAGTAAAACATTATAGGTTTCACTTATATATACTTCTTCTATCTTAAAGAAGCCAATTATAATATCTATCAGAAAATATCCAGCAATAAACTGTATGATGCCTAAAGGCAGGTAAAAAAGGAGTCCATGATTAATAATATTGTTGATATTCTTTGTGTCTCTCTTTGCTTTATATTCAGCAAGATATTTTGTGAATGAGCCTCCTGCCCCAAGGTCGAGAAGGCTGAAATAGCTCGTAACAGCAAACATAAATGCCCATATGCCAAATCTTTCTGCTCCAAGTTTTCTGAAGATATAAGGTGTAAGAAAAAAGTTTATGAATATTTGGGTTAAATTTCCCAAATAATTGTAGATGGTGTTGCTGATTATTTTTTTTGAAATAGACGAATCAACTTCATCTTTTGAATTTATTTCAATCATCTTATCAAAAATTTTTTTTTACACAATTGCTGATTCATTATACTAACATTACTTTTCAGTATGAAAAAACAACAAAATGAGAAGTATCAATGAAATGCATCTTTTTTCAAAATGGTTTTTCTTGGAAGGATAATAATGATAATATCTTTTAAGGTAGATTGTTTGTTAAGAGAATAATTATTTATGAAAGAGGGAATAGAAAATCCAACTCCTTTTTGGGATAAGATGGCAAAAAAATTGCGTTCAATTTATGAAAGCACACCTTATTTCAAGGGGAAGTGGCAGATATTCAATCTTTTGGGAAGATTTGCAAGATGGAAAGGTTATAGGACTGAAATCTCATTTGATCTTGGAGAAAAGATAATCCTTGATATCGATGATTGGATTCCCTATCAGATTTTTTTGACTGGTTATTATGCCATTGAGTATTTACATACCTCTTATTTCAGAAAAATTGTAAAGGAGGGAATGGTTTTTTTTGATGTAGGCGCAAACATTGGCTATTACACTCTTCAAGCAGCTGTCAGAGTAGGAAAAGGAGGGAAAGTTTACGCTTTTGAGCCGGTAAGCAGCACATATAAAAAATTGAAAGAGAATGTTGAAATAAATTCACTGACTAATGTTGTACTCTGCCCTTTCGTTATCTATGAAAAAGAGGGGGAAATGGAAATTGCTCTCGGTGATAAAGGCAACAGCGGCTCTGCAAAAATTCCTTTTCCAGATAATTCCTGTGATGAAAGAAAGGAAAAGGTTAGGGCGATTACTCTTGATAATTTTGTTGAAAGAAATAGGATTAATAGAGTTGACCTTGTAAAGATCGATGTAGAGGGATGCGAATATTCCGTCCTTAAAGGTATGGTGAAAATTCTTTCAAAGTTGAAACCCACCATTTTGATTGAGCTTACAGAAAATACTTTGAAAGCCCGGGGGACATCATCTTTTGAAGTTATCAATTTCCTTAAGGGCTATGGATATTGTCCATATAAGATAATCCGTAATGGAGTGAAAAGAATTAGGCGGGATTTTATTACAGGAGAATCTCTAATTCTTTTCAAGCAGGGAGATGCAAAGGGAGTTTAACTAAACTTTTTCCCTTTCTTTTTTCTGCATTTTTTGAGTCTCTTTTCGACAGATTCATTTTTTTTGGGACATTTGGGTTTCTTATCTGCATAGGCATCATCTTCAAGTGAAATTATTTGAGGACTAACCCATTTTTTTAATAATGAGGCTACAGCAGTAACAGTTGCAATCTTTTTACCTTTTTCGAGAAATTCTCTTCTTTTCATATTTTGCTCCTTAATTATAAAAAAAATTTTTTTATCCTATCCGTGGACATAGGGGAAACTCGCTCCATTCGTTTCCGCTAAATGCATAGGCAAGTGGACGGCATCCTCCTTTACAGTCTTTTTTCGTGTCGCATTTTGAGCAATCCCCCTCTAACTTTTCCTCGTTTATGTATTTTTTAAAATATGAAATATCTTTCCATGCCTTTATTATTCCCTTATCGATAATATTGTTTTCTTTATTCCATAGAGTGGATAATGTACAGGGATAGAGGTTGCCGTCAGCAGTTATTGTGCAGCAATAGGAATTTTCATCTCCAATACTGCATTCTGCAGCGCATCCATCATTAGCCATGGTCAATGTAAAACTTGAAAATTCAATTTCTAATTTATTCTCCTTTTCATTTATTTCATCAACTATTGAGTCAAGTTTTAAGAGGTCATTCAATGAAGGCTTTAATGATGCATAATTAAGGAGCGCGCGTCCCATAGGTACGACTTCATCGAGGTCTATTTTTTTTATGCCCAAACTTTTCAGCACTTCAATTAGAGAAGGAATGTCCAAAATATTGAAGGAAGTAATCGTTGTTTTCGTATGGACATTAAAATCTTTTTCCAATGATAAGATGATTGCATTGATTATTTTAGTGAAGGATTTCCCCATCAAGTAGTCATTTATCTCTGCTTTTGAACCATTGATGCTAATTTGAATTTCTCTTAGTCCACAGTCTGCAAGTTTTTTTAATATTTTTTTATTTATCAGTGTGCCATTTGTTGTCAATTCAACAGCTATTCCATTATAGCGAAGTTTTTTAATAATTTGAAAAACAGAAGGTTCATATAGAGGTTCGCCTCCTGTTAAAATGACTTTCAATACTTTCCCTTTGATAATTTCATCGAGTACTTTTTCACAGAGCTTTTTTGATAATCTATATTCTTTTTTAGCATCTATGAGACAGAACGAGCAGTTCAGATTGCATCTTTTTGTAAAGGACCAAGTAACTTCAATTGGCGTTTTGACATACATTTTTTTATTCAAGTGAAATAATTTTTTTTTCTTTTAATTTGTCTATAAAATCCAAAACTTCTTTTTCTATGCGGGATGGGTCATCTTCAAATTGTTGACACAGAATTTCTATGATTTCTTTTATTTTCAAATTTCCATCACATAACTGCCATATCAATGTTCCTGTTTCATTTAACAGATATGGTTCGCCTACTGAATCATCGAATATTACAGCTTTCGCGTTTTCTATTCTTGATAGAATTTTTTCTGATGGCACAGGCACTCTTTCAAGAAGTTTTGTTTTCATAGCTTATCCAAAATTTCTTTTACAACTTGTGGAAGTTCTTTAAAATGTTTCTTTATATTATATTTTATTTCAAAGATTGGGAT
>RFHX01000354.1 GCA_003695725.1 Candidatus Schekmanbacteria bacterium | reverse complement strand
TTATCAACCTAATCATTTGTAGCAAATAACTCTCTTTATTATCTTTAAATGTCCTTTCTAATTTGACATAATGTCTCATACTTAGAGTTTATATTTTTCCCCATTTTTTTAAAATCACTAAAATATCCTTTTATTTCAAATAGTTGATGAAAAAAAGATTTTCTTTGTTGGTTGGCATAATAATTGCAAACTATTCTAAGGAAAGCTGTTTATTGACATCTTTCTTTCAAAACATGTATATTGGAAGAAGTTTAATGTGTATGAGAATGAGAAAAAGTCTAGGAGATGAAGATGAAGAAGGTTTACATTGTTGATTCAGATGAAGCGTTTTTAAAGAGTGTTGCTACAAGGTTAGAAGGTGAAGGAATTGAATTTGATACTTTCCAGAAAGCAAATGAAGCACTGAAAAAGGTAGCAGTTGAAACACCTGCCGTTATTATTCTTGATTATAACATTCCTGATAGAAACAGTATGGAAGTATTGCGTGAAGTTTTAAAGTTAAGTCCCTTTTCAAGAGTGATAATCGTAGCTTCAGGTGTAGTAGAAAATTCTGCGAGTGAAATCATTTCATCAGGCGCAGCAGATTATTTCGCAAAACCAATAAATTTGAATAAATTTGTATCAGCAATAAAACATCAGATAAATAGATACGAAATCCTTAAAACATCAACAGTAAAATCTGCAAAATGGTGGAGAAGAGCATTAGATTTTATTGGGATACATTTTCCTGTTGGCAAAGATGATGTGCTTCATATTGGGAGAAGATTTTATTATGCCATAGCAATTGTATTTGTTGCATTTCTAATATTCTCATTTGCTTTTCTTGAATATAGTATGAGCCCTAGTTTTTGTAAATCCTGTCATATAATGAAGCCTTATTATGATATGTGGAAGAAATCTCAGCATAAAGCAGTGCCTTGTGTAGATTGTCATTATCCTCCCGGATTCAGGGAAGAGATTAAAGGAAAATTTCAAGCCGTAAGCCAAGTTGCAAAATTTCTGACTGGCACATACAGCACTAAACCTTACGCAGAAATCGAGGATGCATCATGCCTACGGACAGGATGTCATGCTACTAGATTATTAAGAGGTAAGGTTTTGTTTAAGAAAGGAATAGTGTTTGATCATACGCCACATCTAACACAGATGAGAGGCGGAATAAAACTTAGATGCACATCCTGCCATTCACAAATTGTGCAGGGCTCTCATATCTCAGTTACAGAAACAACCTGTTTTACTTGCCATTTTAATGGGCTGGAGAAGAATCCTGAATTATGGAATACACAAGCCAAATGTGTTATTTGTCACGAAATACCTAAGCAGGATATAGAATTTGAGGAAATTACATACAACCATCAGGATTTTGCTGGTAAAGGGGTTGTTTGTCAAAAGTGTCATCTTGAGGTCATAAAAGGTGAAGGTGAAGTCCCTAAGGAATTTTGTGTCACCTGCCATGGGGAACCGGAACGGCTTGAAAAATATGATGACTTTGCTTTCCTTCATAAAAAGCATGTTACTGATAAAAAAGTGGAATGTACGAGATGCCACACAGAAATAAAACATAATGTTAAAACAACAGTTAAACCTTTGGATTACAGCTGTGATATCTGTCATCAGAAAAAGCATAATGGACAAAAAAAGCTTTATATGGGGGTTGGAGGAAGAGGTGTTGAAAATATGCCAAGTCCGATGTTTATAGCTCAAGTTGACTGTATTGGCTGTCATGTTGAAAGAAAGAATCCAAACGCAAAAAATGGATTAGAATTTAGAGGAATTACTCTTGAACCTTCTGAAAACGGATGTATCTATTGCCATGGAGAAGATTATCGTGGAATGCTTGCTGAATGGAAAGATTCTGTTAATTCAGAATTGAAAGAGGTCAAAAGAAATCTCAATCAGTTGCGGCCTTATATCAAAAGGTCTTCTTCGCGGGCAAAACAGTTGTTTGAGGATGCTGAATATAATGCCGAATTTATCGAATTTTCTAAGGGAGTCCATAATGTTGATTATGCGCTTGCATTGCTGGACAAATCGAAAGAGTATCTAAATGAAGTCAAAAAAATGATTTTTTGAAAACAAAAAAGTTTATAGACTTTTTGAAAAAAAAATTGTATGAGGCACGCTTAAAAAAATTGTCAGGAATGAAGAATCGAGGAGCTAACCTTAATACATAAGGAGGTGAAGTAGCTGTGGAAAAGAATGAGAGTATTTTTGGAAGAAGAACATTTATCGATTATATAATTGGCTTTGTTGTTAGTGCATGGGCATTTTTGACTGCCTATGTGACTTTGGCTTATTTATGGCCATCTAAAAAGTCAATCGGAGCTGGAGGTAAATCTGTTACAATTCCTCTTTCTGATGTCCCTGAAGGAAAGGCAAGAAAAATAAGATATGAAGGGAAACCGGCTATTATCATAAGAACATCAGAGGGTGTTTTTGCTCTTTCAGCTGTATGCACTCATCTTGGTTGTCTTGTCAATTGGCATGAAGGAGACCAATTGATTGAATGTCCCTGCCATGCAGCAAAATTTGACATTCGCGGCAATGTTATAGGAGGTCCAGCTCCAAAACCTTTGCAAAGTTATAGAGCCGAAATAAAGGGCGACATAATAAAAATAGGATAGGAGGTTTAAGGAACCAATGGAAGATAAAGATAAGGATTTAGAAAAACGGGGAAGTTTTAGAGAAATAGTCAGTTTATTGACTCTTACCGGTTTTGTTTATGGACCGCTCGATGAAAGATTGAGTATAAGAGAGGCGCTTGAGAAGAATTTAAAAAAGCCGGTTGGAGAACATGTGAACTGGACTTTTTGTTTTGGAGGCATTACTTTTTTACTCTTTGTAATTCAAGCATTTACCGGTGTTTTATTGTTGATGTATTATCAGCCCACTACAGCTGCTGCCTATAAAAGCGTAGTGCATATAACAAACAATGTGCCTTTCGGATGGCTGATGAGAGGAATCCATCATTGGGCGGCAAACCTGATGACGGTCTTTGTTTTTCTACATATGTTGAGAGTCTTCTTTTATGGCGCTTATAAAGCTCCAAGGGATTTCAATTGGGTCACTGGTGTTGTCCTTCTTCTTCTTACATTAGGATTTGGATTTACGGGATATCTTCTTCCATGGAATCAAATTTCCTACTGGGCAACCACCGTTGGCACAGAAATTCCAAGTGCAGTGCCTATAGTTGGAGATTTGATAAAGATGCTTATAAGGGGAGGTACTGATGTAACACAAGCTACATTGACAAGATTTTTTGCCATTCATGTGTTGATTCTCCCTGCAACTATTGCTGTTTTTCTCTTGGCGCATTTTTTGATGATACGAAAACAGGGAATTTCTGAGCCCTTGTAAGAGCTCTTCTCCCTATAAGGAGGATAAAAAATGAATGAAAATAATATGAATAATAAAAAAGAAGAAAAAGGTATTCCTTTTTTCCCGAACCATTTATTAAAAGAAGTGATTGTTGCTTTTATTGTTTTTGGTTGTCTAATAACACTTGCAACTTTGTTTCCTGCACCGATGGAGCCTCCGGCAGACCCATTTACTACACCTGAGCATATAAAACCAGAATGGTATTTCCTTGCCGCATATCAGTTTCTAAAGGTTGCAGAATATCTGGATTTTTTAGGCCAGTGGGCTCCCAAAACACTTGGCATATTAGGACAGGGAATAGTCTTTGCCCTTCTTGTCTTTTTTCCTTTTATTGATAAGAATCCGGAAAGACATCCTAAACGTCGTCCTTTTGCTACATTTTTGGGAATAATTGGAGTTTTATCATTTATTGCTTTAACAATATGGGGATATGTTTCCTGATATAACAGCAATTAAGAAGGGGAAAAGAGAAAATGAATTATAATAAAAAAGATGTCTATTTGATTCCATTATTTGTCTTAACATTTCTTTTAATATTTTTACCATTATCAAAAGCTGAAGATAATGGTTGCGTTTCATGTCATAGGGGCCTTGATGGAGAAGCACAAAAAGCAGTGATTGAGTGGGAAACGAGTGTGCATAAACAAGAAGAAATCTATTGTCAGGACTGCCATGGTGGAAATCCGATGGAAGCTGAAGATATGGATGCGGCAATGTATGAAGCAAAGGGATTTATAGGTGTACCTGATAGAAAAGATATTCCAAAGCTCTGTGCTAAATGCCATTCGGATCCAGTTAGAATGAAAAAATATAACCTTAGAACTGATCAATATGCTTTATATAAAACAAGCATTCATGGAAAAAGATTGGCAAAAGGCGATGGCAATGTTGCTGTCTGTACAAGCTGTCATGGGAAACATAATATAAAAAAGATAAGTGATCCATCATCATCAGTTTATCATACCAATGTTCCTGAAACCTGTGCTAAATGCCATGCCGATGAGAAATTGATGAGTCAATACGGTATAAAGGCAGATCAGTATAAACTTTATTTGGAAGGTTATCATGGAAGAATATTAAAGGGTAAGATTGAAGGGAAAAATCCTTCTCTTGTTCCCACTTGCGCATCTTGTCACGGAAATCATGGAGCAACTCCACCGGGAATAAAAGATATTGCCGATGTATGCGGAAACTGTCATGGCGTTATTGTCGATAAGTTTAAACAAGGCCCTCACTACGAATCTTTGAAAAAAACAGGAAGTCCAAAGTGTTATGATTGTCACGGTAACCATAGAAATAAGGCGCTAACCCCTGAAATGTTTCAGGGAGTTGAAGCAGGACATTGCGGCGCATGCCATCAAAGTCCAGAAGTTACTGAATTGGCAAAAGATATCTATACACTCATTCTTGATACCCGTGCAAAGATTGATGAAGCAGAATCTGAATATAAGAGCATAGAATTTTCTGGACGAAACAACCAAGATATTGAAGATTTGTTGAATGAAGCAGAAACCTATTATAAGGAAATTGGTCCCTTAACACATTCGCTGTCACCACAGCGTATTGCAGAGCTAAATACAAAGATTGTTGAAAATGTAAATAAGGTAGAAATGATAACTGGAGAATTCAAAAAGAATTTAGCCATTAGAAAAACTAATCTTATTTATTATCTCATAATTATTACAATAATTATAATTCTACTTTATGTAAAGTTAAGAATGGTAACAATTGAATACGAACAGAAACAAAGAATGGGTGAACAGTAATTGTTAAGTTCACAATGGTATGCTATTGATATTTTATTATTAGTTGTATTTAGTGATAAGAGAAAACACTGAATTAAAAAGGATGGTGTCTTTTTAAAGGTGCTTATTGTTTAACAAATTCATTAATTGCTGAAGTAGGAGATTAGCTGAGAATAGAAAGCGCATTTTTTCTCTCATCGGCTGTGCTAATGTGTTATTAAAACCCTTGTATAACAGTGATAGAAAAATGTTTTTTCTAAAGAGGAAGTTAATTTGTAGGTTTTTTTCCTGTTTCAGTCGGTTGTCAAAGTGCAAAGATTAAGTTACGTGAATGGCACCTTACACAGTTTTTAAATGGATGGGATAAAATTTTGTGGTGAAATCAATCTATTGATTGGTTTTTTACAGCCTTAATCCATTCCTTGCTATTGAAGGACCCTTCTCTGTGGTGATAATTATAGTAGATGTGTTTAAGTAAATGTTTTTGAAAAATCAAGGAGGCTTTACTTGTCAATTCCTTTTCTTGATTTAACAAGACAATATGAGAATATCAAAAAAGAAATTTTTGATATTCTAAATCCAATTTTTTCAAGCCAGAAGCTCATACTTGGAGAAGAAGTCACGCAGCTTGAAGCGGAAATAGCTGATTTCTGCAATACAGATTATGCTGTAGGGGTCGGTTCTGGTTCAGATGCAATTTTTCTGATGCTTATGGCAATTGGAATCAGTGAAGGTGATGAAGTCATTACTACTCCCTTTACTTTTTTTTCGACAGTTTCTTCAATTGTCCGTCTCGGTGCAAAACCGGTTTTTGTCGATATCGATTCAAAAACATTCAATATAAATCCTGAATTGATAGAGGATAAAATTACAGATAAGACTAAATGCATAATGCCGGTCCATTTATATGGACAATGTGCAGATATGAAGGCTATAAATGAAATTGCAAATAAACATTCATTGATTGTAGTAGAAGATGCGGCTCAGGCGATAGGAGCGGGTTATAGTTTTAAAGATGTCAAAAAAAATTCTTACAGAAGGTCCTGTTCTCTTTCTTCAGCAGGTGCACTAAGCTTTTATCCTACAAAGAATCTCGGAGCTTTTGGAGAAGCAGGAATGGTCGTTACAAATGATAAAAGTATTGCAGAAAAAATAAAAATGTTGAGAGTGCATGGAGAAGAAAAGCGATACTATCACACTTCGGTTGGTATAAATAGCCGTCTCGATACGGTGCAGGCAGCAGTGCTTTTGGTTAAGTTGAAGTACCTTGAAGAATGGACCAATAGACGCAGAGAGATAGCTGTGCACTATGACGAGGCATTGTCTGGTATTGTTGAAATTCCTTTTAAGGATGAGAAATGTTATCATGTCTATAATCAATATGTAATAAGGTCATCAGAAAGAGAGAAAATAATAGAAAAATTCAAGGAAGAAAATATTGGATTTGGAATCTATTATCCTCTGTCGTTACATCTTCAGAAATGTTTTTCCTATTTGGGCTATAGAGAAGGGGATTTTCCCGAGTCTGAAAAGGCTTCTAATGAGGTGCTTGCTCTTCCGATTTTTCCTGAATTAAAAGATGAAGAGCAGCAAGCTGTTATCAAGGCAATAAAAGACGCCTTGAAACAATAATTGAAGTTTTGCTTGTTTCCTGTAAAGCACCTAATAAAGAATAATTTTCAAAAATTTATTTTGTTTAGGGACTTTCCACTATTATAATAGCTTTTAAAAATAAAAAAAATGAATCTGGTGTAATTGAGAAATGAAATTTGAAGAAAGACCTGTCAAAAAAAGTTCTATCAAAAGAAGAAAGAATCTTGTTTCTTTGAAAAATTTTGCCCAAATCAAAAAAGAAAACAAAATTTCTTCTCTTTTAGATTCTTTTCCGGATATTTTAGGGGCTCGAAGTTTCAAAAAGGTGGTTGACCAAATATCAAAGAGTGTAAAGAGGGGAAACCCCGTTTACTTTGCAATGGGCGCTCATGTCATAAAATGTGGACTTTCTCCCTATGTGATATCCCTTATAAAAAATGGAGTTATCGCTGGTGTGGCAATGAATGGCGCAGGTGCAGTACATGACTATGAAATATCATTGATAGGCGCAACATCGGAAGATGTGGCAGAAGGGTTGGAAGAGGGAGAATTTGGAATGGCAAAAGAGACTTCAGACGCTTTAAGACATGCTTCAGAAAAAGCTGCAAAAGAAAAAAAGGGGTTTGGTGAAGCTCTTGGAGAACTAATTGTTTCCTCCAAAAATAAATATAGTAAAATGAGCATATTAGCTGAATCATTAAAGGCAGGTGTGCCTGCTACAGTCCATGTAGCTATTGGCACTGATATAGTCCATATGGATCCTCTTGCTAAGGGAGCCGATATTGGAGAAGCAAGCTTAAAAGATTTTAGGATTCTTGCTGAAAGAGTTTCGCAACTTGAAGGCGGAGTTTGGATTAATATGGGTTCTGCCGTCGTTTTGCCTGAAGTTTTCTTAAAAGCAATTACACTTTGCAGAAATAAGGGCTATAAAGTTGATAAATTTCTTGCTGTCAATATCGATATGCTTCCTCATTATAGGCCCTTGACGAATGTAATAAAAAGGCCCACTGCACGAGGTGGAGAGGGGATTAATCTAATTTCGCAGTATGAGATACTTTTTCCACTGCTTTATTTTGCTTTGAGAGAAAAATTGGGTTTTAAAATTTAAAATTAATTGAAAGAAATGAAATTTCTCTTTTTATCATCATAAGGAATAAATGTTTTGAATATTCAGTTAATAAAAGAAAAATTTTTTGCCCGTAGAAAACCAAGAATTTTGGTAATAGGCGATTTGATGCTTGATGAGTATATTTGGGGTACAGTTGATAGAATATCACCTGAAGCCCCGGTCCAAGTCGTTAAAATCAAGAAAAAAGAAAATGCACCGGGCGGTGCGGCAAATGTGGTGAATAATCTTGCCTCATTGGGTGCAAAGGTAACAGTTGCAGGAATCATTGGAAAAGACTCAAATGGAAGTAAACTTCTTTCACTATTGAGAAAGAAGGGAGCTAAATGTTCACCTTTGATATCATCAAAGGATATCAAGACGATTACTAAGACACGGATAATAGCCCACAATCAGCAAGTCGTACGAATCGATGACGAGCCGGAAGAAAATATAAATGCATTTCACAGACAGAAAATGTTCTTGCTCGTGAAAAAGGAGATTGAAAATTCAGATGGTCTGATCATTTCTGATTATAATAAAGGCACAGTAGATGAAGAAACTATTCAGAAGATTATAAAGTTTGCCAGTGCTTGCGGTAAAAGAGTGATTGTTGACCCGAAAGGGAAAGATTATTCGAAGTATAGGGGATGTTATGTTGTCACTCCAAACCTAAAAGAGCTTGAGGAAGCAACAAATATCAGATGTGATTCTGAAAAAAATATAACTGATGCACTTTCAAAATTACAGAGAAAGCTTCGAAGCGAAGCCGTACTCGTTACAAGAGGAAGTGATGGGATGACTCTTTTGTTGAAGGGAAATAAGAAATTCAACTTTAAATCTTGTGCACTTGAGGTTTTTGATGTTTCCGGTGCAGGCGATACGGTTGTTGCGGCTTTTGCTTATTCATTGTTTTCAGGACTCCCTCCGGAAGATTCTGCTATGATTTCTAATATAGCAGGCGGCATTGTAGTTGAAAAAGTTGGAACTTCAGTTGCAACAAAGAATGAAATTCTTTCCCGAATTGATGGTGATTATGGAGAGGAAAGAATTATAGATGTCGATGAGATTGAAGGAATAATATCAAAACTGAGAAGGAAAGGTAAAAAGATTGTTTTTACAAATGGTTGTTTTGATATCCTTCATATGGGACATATATATCTTTTACAAAAAGCTAAAGCCTTTGGTGATATCCTTATAGTTGCTATAAACACTGATTCTTCAATAAAGAGAATCAAAGGAGAAAACAGGCCGCTTATCAGTGAAGGGGAAAGGGCGAAAATCCTTTCGGCGCTTTCCTGTGTTGATTATGTGACCTTTTTTGACGATGATACGCCGATGAATATTATAAAGAAGATAAAACCTGATGTCCTTGTGAAAGGTGGTGATTACAGTAAGAATGAAGTTGTGGGTGCTGAATTTGTAGAGAAAAACGGAGGTAGAGTGGAACTTGTCAAAGTTGTCAAAGGCCTATCAACAACCAATATAATAAAGAAGATATTGTCTCAATATGGCAATAATGCCTCATAATGTATCTTTAAATAATTCGATATGAAAAAAATACTCTTTCTTTTTGGTACCAGACCTGAAGCTATCAAGCTTGCTCCTGTCATTTTGAAACTCCGGGAGTGTAAAAAGTATAAGGTTAGAGTTTGTGTTACTGCACAGCATAGAGAGATGCTTGACCAAGTCATATCTCTGTTCAAAATTAAGCCTCATTATGACTTGAACTTGATGAGACAAAACCAAAGTTTGGAGGAGATAACAAGCCGTCTAATTTCCTCGATAGAACCTGTTTTAAGAAAAGAGAAGCCCGATTTTGTCTTTGTACAAGGCGATACGACGACAACCTTTACTGCGGCGCTTGCTGCTTTTTATCAAAGAATTCCGGTTGCACATATTGAGGCGGGCCTGCGCACTAATGATATTTATCAGCCCTTTCCTGAAGAGATAAACAGGCGTCTTACATCTTCAATTGCATCAATACATTTTGCTCCGACAAAAGAATCCAAGCAAAATCTTATCAGAGAAGGTATATCGAGAAAAAAGATATATGTAACAGGAAATACTGTTATCGACGCACTTCTTTATACGATTGGTAAGGTTGAAAAGAAGAAAAGGATACCAAGCAAATTGAAAATTATTGATTTTAATAAAAAGGTAATACTTGTCACAGGACATAGAAGAGAAAATTTTGGAAAAGGTTTTGAAAACATCTGCACCGCATTGAAGTCTCTTTCGAATAATAAAGATATAGAAATCGTTTATCCAGTGCATCTCAATCCAAATGTCCAAAAGCCTGTCAAAAGAATACTTGGAAATATCGATAATATTAAGCTTATTGAACCGCTCGATTATTTCCCCTTTGTCTATCTTATGTCCAAAAGCTATTTTATAATTACTGATTCA
Organism: Candidatus Schekmanbacteria bacterium; assembly: GCA_003695725.1. Lineage (NCBI taxonomy): Bacteria > Candidatus Schekmaniibacteriota > Candidatus Schekmanbacteria bacterium. Next base: position 3,980 of record RFHX01000354.1, on the reverse strand, counting down.
GGTGGTATACAGGAAGAGGCGCCAAGCATAGGCAAACCTGTTTTGGTTATGCGAAACAAAACAGAAAGGCCTGAAGCGCTCAAAGCCGGGACGGTGAAACTTGTAGGCACAGATAGAAGAAAGATAGAAGATGAGGCAAACAAACTGATCAACAATAAAAAATATTATCTTAAAATGGCTCGTGCTCATAATCCATACGGTGACGGTAAGGCGTCGCAAAGAATTGTTTCTGTTATGGAAAAATTATAACTGAGTCATTACATCGATCAAATAGTTCATTTGAAAAATTTGTGAATTGTATCGGATACATAATTTATCATTTCATCTGTCATTTCCGGGTATACAGGCAAACTTAGTATTTCCTCAGCAATTTTTTCAGTCACAGGGAAATCTCCTTTTTTGTATCCGAGATGTTTATATGCAGGTTGAAGGTGAAGTGGAATGGGATAATGTATTCCTGTGGTAATTCCTTTTTTTGCCAAATACTCACGAAGTTTATCTCTTTTTCTATGTCTTAGAACGAAGAGATGATATACTGAATCGATATCTTTATAAACTTCAGGAAGAGTCAACTCTTCAATGTCTTTTAGATTTGCAAGATATTTTTTGGCAATTTCTCTCCTTCTTTCGTTCCAATCTTTTAGAAATGACAATTTTACTCTAAGGACTGCGGCCTGAATTGTATCTAAACGCGAATTTATGCCTTCAAATTGATGTATATATTTTTCCTTTCTCCCATGGTTTCGAGCCATTTTTATATATTCTGCAATTTGCGGATTATTCGTTGTAACGGCGCCGCCGTCTCCATAAGCGCCTAAATTCTTTCCTGGAAAGAAACTAAATGCCCCTGCATCACAAATGCTTCCTGCTGTTTTCCCTTTGTATTTTGCTCCATGAGCTTGTGCGGCATCTTCGATGACTTTTAGTTCATATTTGTCTGCTAATCTGCAAATTGAATTCATCTCGGCAGGAGTGCCGTAAAGATGGACGACAATAAGGGCTGATGGAAATGGATTGCTTGCAGAATGTTTTTTCTTTTCTTTCTTCAATACATCTTCAAGTTTTTGGGGGTCAATATTAAAGCTTTTCTCATCGATATCAGTAAACAGGATTTTACCTCCTGCAAGTGTTATTGCTTCGGTTGTGGCAATGAAAGTATTCGGTACTGTTATTACCTTTTTCCCTTCTTCGATTCCACAAGATTTCAAGGCAAGATAAAGCGCATCAGTGCCGCTTCCTACTCCAACGGCATATTTTGTTTCACAGAAATGGGCGAATTCTTTCTCGAATTGTTCTACTTCTTCACCCATTATAAAGGAACTATTTTCTATTACGGCAGAAATTGCTTTTTCTATTTTATTCTTAATTGACTGATACTGCGCATTAAGATCAGTAAAAGGGACTTTCATATTTTAATAATTTAAATTGAGCAACAATTTGCTTCTACTATTTTTTTCAGATAACATAATAGAAATATTAGACTAATCTTAATGGAGAATAAAGGCAAATGATAAAAGTTGCTGTAGTAGGGTGCGGATATTGGGGGCCCAATCTCATCAGAAATTTTTATGAAAATCCCAGTTGTAAAGTTGATTACTGTTGTGATATGGACAACAGTAAGGTTGAAAAAGTTTTAAGGAAATATCCGTCGATTAGAGGGACCAATGATTTTGACGACCTTCTTTCATCTGCAGAGACAGATGCTATTGCAATTGCTACACCAGCCTCGACTCATTATGAAATGGCTAAAAAGGCTCTTGAAGCAGGGAAGCATATCCTTGTAGAAAAACCTCTTTCTCTTACAACAGAAGAATCTGAAAAACTCAATGAGCTTGCAGAAAAAAAGAATCTTATTCTTATGGTAGGCCATACCTTTGAGTACAACCCGGCAGTGAGAAAGCTAAAAGAGATTTTAAACACAACAGATGTTGGGAAAGCGCTATATATGTATTCAGCAAGACTTAATCTGGGAGTATTTAGAGATGATGTCAATGTAATGTGGAATCTCGCACCTCATGATATTTCCATCTTTTTGTATTTGATTGAAGAATTCCCTATAGCCGTTTCAGCCATAGGAAAATCCTTTGTAAGGAATAAATTGGAAGATGTGGTTTTTATGTATTTGGAATTCCCTTCGGGCATCATTGCTCATCTTCATATAAGCTGTCTTGACCCTTCTAAGATTAGAAAAACAACAATCGTTTGTGAAAGAAAGATGATTATTTACGATGACCTTGATAATGAAGGAAGGATAAAAATTTATGATAAAGGATTTGAAACAACACTGGCGACTGATGGAGGCATTCAGGATTATATAATTAGACCTCGGGCAGGAGATATATATATTCCCAAGATTGACAATAGCGAGCCATTGCGGATTGAAACAGAACATTTCATAGAATGTATAGAAAAAGGGGAAAAACCGCTAACAGATGGGCTTAATGGCATTCGTGTAGTGAATGTCCTTGAAACTGCTGAAAGTTCATTGAGAGAAGGTGGCACGATAAAGAAAACGCAGTGGATGAAATGGAAATTTTAATGAATACAGGGAAAGAAAATGATCAGTAAAAATGCTGTTATTTACCAAGGAGTAGTACTGGGGAAGAATTGTACCGTTGAAGATTATGCAGTTATAGGCGCAATACCAAGAGGAAAGAGGGAAGGGGAATTGAAAACAATTATAGGCGATAATGCTGTAATTCGTTCTCATACAGTTATTTATGCGGGAAATAAAATTGGAAATAATTTTCAAACAGGGAATAAAGTCAATATAAGAGAGATGAATGAAATAGGAAATAATGTGAGCATTGGCACTCTTTCAGTAGTTGAGCACAATGTAAAAATCGGGAATAATGTAAGGATTCATACACAGGCTTTTATTCCTGAATATACAGAGCTTGAAGATGGTGTTTGGATAGGTCCTAATGTTGTCTTTACCAACGCTCTTCATCCTCTCTGTCCTAAGGTAAAGGAATGTTTAAAAGGGGCAATTGTTAAAAAAAATGCGATTATAGGTGCAAACTCGACTATATTGCCGGATTTGGAATTGGGAGAACATTGTTTTGTTGCAGCCGGCTCTGTTGTCGTAAAAGATGTGCCTGCTGGAAAGGTGGTGGCAGGAAATCCTGCAAAGATTATAAAAGCTATTGATGAATTTCGATGTCCTTATAATTTGATTGACTCTCCGTACAAATAGCCATCTTTTGTTTTATTTTTTCAGGATAAAAAATATAAGAAAAAAGTATTTTTTGCTCATTTTCTTTCATAGTAGAATTATAGCGTTGTTTTTGGATTAAGTTAAATGAATGAATGCGACATATTGATTGTGGGTGCTGGCATTACAGGTCTATCAATTGCCAAGGAAATTTCTGAACATTTTGATTCTCTTAAAGTAATAATCATAGACAAGGAGAATGAGCTTGCCTTTCATGCAAGCGGACGAAACACTGGTGTCATACATGCGGGATTCTACTATTCTGCAGACAGCTTGAAGGCAAAATTTACAGCAGAAGGGAATCGTCTTCTTACAAACTATTGTCTTAGCAATGGATTGTCTATTTTGCGCTGTGGTAAGGTTGTAGTTGCAAAAAATGAAAAAGAAATTGAACTGATTGATGAGCTTAAAAGGAGAGGGGATAAGAATGGCGTAACTTTAAAAGTTATTGATGAAAGAGAATTGTCTGAAATCGAACCAAATGCAAGGACATTTCGTAAAGCACTCTTTTCTCCTTCTACTTCTTCTATAAATCCTAAAGAGATTTTGATAGATATTGCAAATAGAATAAAGAGAAAAGAAGGTTTTGAAGTGAATCTTGGTGTAAAGTATTTGAAAAGAATAGGCAAAAGAAGAGTAAGGACATCATCAGGTGAAATTTCATTTAAATATCTTGTTAACTGCGCCGGTCTTTATGCTGATAAAATTGCCCATCAGTATGGAGTTGGGAGACAATATCTCTTGCTACCTTTTAAGGGTTTGTATC
>RFHX01000353.1 GCA_003695725.1 Candidatus Schekmanbacteria bacterium | reverse complement strand
TAGTAGTGATTCAGTGTCAGTAAATTTAAAATTTTTTCCTGCTAAATATAGAATAAAAGGTATGGATATAATCGAAAGGATGAAGGCAAATTTAAAAGCCGCTTCCATTGATAAAAAAAAGGTCAACACCCTGACTGCAATTCCCCATCCTTTACTATCGATTGAAAGGAGAGAATGGGTTACGGAGCCGGCGCGGAAAAAAGGAAGATATCCCCAAAGACTATGATACTCGTCAATCAATTCATTTTGAGTCAGAATAGCACTGTAATGGACAATAAAGTCATCAGAATAGATAAGGGATCGAGTAAGCCATTCATTTATTGGCAGATAGGCAGTTGCAAAAGCTATTTGCAATAAAATTAAAAATGATAGAACAATATTTTTTTTGGCGAATTTCACTTTTGTGCTTCAATCCCCAAGAAGGCTTGAATAAGACCGACAGCCGCACCTGAACAAATTACAAGAGTAAAGAAATAGTGAACAGCAATGCAAAAGAGCATAAACATTAGCCCTCCATCCTTAAAGAGATATTGATAAAAACCAACATCAAGAAGAATGAATATAAGAAAAAAGACAAAAAATAATATTCCTGTCACCTTTAAAAGAGGTGAAAGAAGAAGGCATATAAGACTCAATCCTGCAAAGACTGCAGCTATCGAGCGTGAAGGAGTTGCATAATTTTTCTCAAATTTTTTACTTTTCCAGAAAAGATGCATCCATAATCTTGTCCTTTTAAAGAGTTTTTTTACCAACATCCAAAAGCGTGAAGAATGCTCAAAATGGTAAAACCTCACATTTTTATCGACAATCATCTTGTATCCCTTCTCAACAATGCGGTGTCCTATCTCAAAGTCCTCTATATCCGCGGCAACTCCAAATTTTCTTTCAAAGCCTCCCACCTCGAAAAAAATATCCTTTCGGATTGCACCTGCCGTCAAAACAAATACTGACACTTCATCACAAGCAGAATAATGCCAATAAACAACCTGTCTGTCCCTATATCTTGAAAACCATCCAAGGTTATTGGGATTTTTTTCGAAAACACCGCTGATACAGGCAACTTCAGGGTTTTTTCTGAAACCTTCCACTATTCTTTCTATACCGCCTTCAAGGACAACAGCATCAGAATCAACAAACATTATGATATCGCTCTTTGCGTTTTCAGCACCTACATTTCTTCCTACAGAAGGTCCGCTCTTCTCTTTCAGCTCGATTACTTTGCAGGGATATTTTCTTACAATTTCAAGAGTATTGTCTGTAGATATGTCATCTACAACAATTACTTCAAAATCAATATCCTTAGTTTTGTATATTGCTTCAAGGCATTTGCCTATAGAAAATGAAGCATTATATGTTGGTATAACGATTGATATATCAGGCATTATGTTCTGTCTTTCAAATAGATATTATCTGCCAAATCCATCGCCTTTCTAAAAACAGGTATAATTATCGATGGAGGATTGTAAAAATTTGAATAAATTTTAAGCCCTTTGATAAAACTTTTTGTATCCATAGAAGTTATTTTCCATAAGACAAAATCGGATTTTATTGGCTTACTGAAGATAAAACTTGGTGAAAATTCTTCCTTTACACCATCTATCAAAAGTGACGCTATCCCTTTTTCGCCATTTCTTGCATCCTTGAAGGTAAAAAGGATATGATGCTCAATCTCACCAGAGAGCTTCGAAATGTCATAATAAACATATCGTTTGATTCCCTTTAATGAAATTCGCAGAAAAGCTCCTTTGTAAACCTTGCCATCATTTGGGTCAATCGCTTCATTGACTACATCGATGCTGACTATTTCTCCGTCTCTATCTTTAAATGATATGAAATTCCTCTCCTTTTCAGCACTCCATTCCCACCCGGGCTTTATCCAAAATTCCACTGTCAATTCTTTATTATTTTCACCCAATCTCAACGGAAGACCAACCTCCCCTGAATCAACAATAAGTTTATCATCTGAAATCACTGCATCTCTTGCCTTCACTACTATCTCATTTCTCCCTAAGACTTTCCCCTGCCAAATGAAATTTCCATTCTTTATTTCTCCGATTAGATTTGGAGGCGGATATTTCCCCAATGTCATTGTTTCTGTTTTGCCCTGATTGATATAGCCAAGACTTTTTAAACGCTCTTCTTCCTTTTTGGTAACTTTCTTAATTCTCTGGGCAGGTTGATATAATTTCTCAATTCGTTTTAAAATTTCCTTTCTCAGATTTCTGCCCATCTCGATGTTGGAAAAATAAAGATTTTTCCTCTCATTTATGTCATCTTTCAAATTGAAAAGCATAGGAGCACTTAATACAGGAAGCGACATTATATACTTCCAATCGCCTTTTATTATGCTTTTGTAATTATGTACTTCAGAAAAAGCATAGCTGCGAACTGATTCTCTTTCACCTGACATCAGTGGATAAAGATTTACTCCTTCAAGCCTGACAGGTGATGAAATATCAAGCAAAGCCAATAGAGTTGGCATAACATCTGTCAACTCAACAAGAGCATCAAGTCTCTTACCCTTGGCAATCCCCATTTTATCAGGAAGTTTAAATATAAGGGGTACATGTATCTCCGGCTGATACAAACTGTCGCCATGTTCAATAAGATGCTGTTCCCCAAGCATCTCGCCATGGTCAGAAGTAAAAACAATGATTGTATTATCATAAATCCCTTCTTCTTTGAGTTTCTCTATGACTTCACCAATAAATTTATCAAGATAAGTTATTTCGCCTCCATAAAGGCTTCTCAACCTATTTATATCTGCTTCTGACAAATCTTCTTTCCGCCTGTTGAAGACTTCCTTAATCCATTCATGGGATTTCTCAAATTTTCCTTTCTTCTCTCCATTGAGATAGGATTCGTATTTTTCCGTATATGGTTTGTGCTCAAGATAGGGGTAATGTGGCTCAAAATAATGAAGCCATAAGAAGAAATTTCTATTCTTATTGTTCTCTATCCATTGCAATGATTTTTCGTGAAATTTTGTTGCAGGGCGCTGATAATCAGGATCCAGATCCTCATCAAAATAATCGAAACCCTGATTGAATCCAAATCTTGAACTTACAAGAAATGTGCTTATGAAAGCCCCTGTATAATAGCCATTATCTCTCAGCACTTCTGCCAAAGTCATTTCATCGTCTGAAAGCGGATTATTATAGCTCAAACAACGATGTTGAATCGGATACTTCGATGTCATAAGT
>RFHX01000352.1 GCA_003695725.1 Candidatus Schekmanbacteria bacterium | reverse complement strand
GAAGCATTCCTTAGAAGAACTCTTACTTTGTAAAGTTCCCTATGAATGGCACGATTATCAAGTATAACAAGGTATCCGCGAATAACCCCCTCTGATTTGAGTTTTCTTATACGCCTTATAACGGAGACGCTCGAAATTCCAAGTTTTTGGGCAATGTCAATTACCGGAATTCGCGGATCTTTTTTTAAGATTTCAAGCAAATCCCAATCTTTTTCATCAATCTTTAGGAATTTTTTTGTTCCCTCAAGAATAACCGAGTTACTTGTGTTTAAGAGATACCTATTTCCAAAAAAATGCTTTTTTGTCACAACGGAGAGTTCTATTTTTTGGATAAATTTTGCATACTTAGCTAAGAAATTTTCATAGAATTGGTAAAGGTCTCCTGGAAGCTTCACATCAATTAAAATTTCAAGGTCACTATCGCTTTGCAAAAATTTATTCACTGAAATATTTTTTTTGGAGCGCAGATTTTCTAAAATCTCTTTGCGGGTGTTTTTCTTGAGATTGTGCAAGTCCAAAATAATTGAATATGTTGTGATTCCCAAAAGAAAGGTGTCAATAATTGGCTTGATGCTTTTGATTACACCTTCATTAAAAAGTTTTTTTATCCTGTAAATTGCAACATCTTTGCTAACCATCGCTTTCCTTGCAATGCTTGTAATGCTCTTTCTTGCATCATTTTCAAGTTCTCTTAGAATTCTTAGGTCCTTTGCATCAAGGGTTTTTGATTTCTTCATAATTACTTCAAAATTTCGTTCTTTATAAAATTTTTTAGTGTTGTCCGTAAAAAGTAAGATAAAGATTAATCAAGCTTATTGAATTCTATTTTTTATGAATTGAAAGGAGGAACGAAAAATGAGAGAAGAAAGCGTTAAAGGAAGCAAAATTGGAGGAGCAATTGCAGCAGGACTTCTTTCCCTTATTGTTGGATTAAGAAGTTGTACCAGAGTTCCGGCAGGCTATGTTGCTGTCATTGACAAGTTAGGCCATGTTTATGAAAAAGAGCTTGAGCCAGGGATACACATGAAAAATCCACTTTCTTCTGCAATTGACATGAGTGTCAGAACTCAGGAAAGAAAAGAAACAATGACTGTTCCAACAAACCAGGGTATGATGGCAACAATTGATGTAGCAGTTCAGTACCACCTAATCCCAACTGAGGCGGACAAGTTTTACAAGAGATTTGGTGTTGAGGAAGAAAGCCAGGAAATCGCTATTGTATCTCCGCTTAGAAATGTAGCAAGAGATGTTGTAGCAAGCCACTCTCCCGAAGATCTCTACAACTTTAATCGTGGGAAGATTTCATCTGAAATAGAAGAGCAGCTAAGGGGAATATACAAAGGCAACGGTATTGAGCTTGAAAGAGTTCTTCTAAGGGGCGTAAGTCTCCCAAAAGAGGTTACCGCTGCAATTGACCGGAAGATAAAAGCAAAGCAGGAAGCAGAACAAATGGAGTTTACATTGATGCGAGAAGAGAAAGAGTCTGAGAGAAAACGCATCGAAGCAAAGGGTATTGCTGATGCTCAGAAGATTATAGCAGAAAGCCTTACCCCGGAGTACCTTCAATGGAGGTATATAACGACATTAGAAGCACTAACTAACTCAGATAACACAACTTTTGTAATAACCCCATACGACCAGAAGATGGTCCCAATGCTCCCCCTTAAAAAATAATTTTTTGTCCGAAATTTTCGGACTTTTTTTATTTTTTTATTGAGCAACCAGTTAATACAGAAAGTTTCTCAAGCGGTTGAGTTCCTTCATATTTTTTTCCACCTATATCCCAGGTTGGATACCCAGATATCCCTTGGACAAGGCATTTATTCTTTTCAACATCGCAGTTAATGTAATTAATTTTTCTAAAAGAATTTCCAAACATCTTTTTTTGAGCCTTGCAATGAGGGCACCAGTCAGTCCCATACATTATTGCACCGCTTTTTGAGATACAGTCTGCAAATGAATCATAAGGACCTGCCCGAGGCATTGTCAAAAGAAACATTATAATTGCAATGATAATTCCAAGGATTATTATCGTAGATTTTTTCATTAATTATCCAAGTTTTTATTCCTTAAAAGACTTGCGTTTAAGTTATGTCAACTATTATATTCTTAATCTCATTGCGATTATTCTGTCATAAAATGACCTGCCGGAACGGAAACGGTTTGTTGGTTATTTGGGTAAGGATTATAAACCTTTTATGCTGTTCTGTTTAATGGATGATTCAGTAATTGATTCCTATGTTCGTGCAGGAAATATTGCCAGAGAGATTAAAAAATTCGTAGAAAACTTTGTAAAAAAAGACATGAAGCTAATTGACATAGCTCTTGCTATTGATGACAAAATAGCCAAGTTTGGAGCAACTCCAGCTTTTCCAGTCAATTTATCTATTGATGAGGTTGCAGCACACTTTACTCCAGACTTGTCTTGCGAAAAGAAAGCCGGCGGGCTTTTGAAAGTAGATATTGGGGTTTGTGTTGATGGATACATCGCAGACACTGCCATCTCTATTGATTTAACAGGTGGGGAACATAAGCATCTTCTTGAAGCAAATCGGCTTGTTTTGTCCAATGTTGAAAAAATTGTAAAACCCAAAATGAAACTAAACGAAGTTGGAATCGCCGTAGAAGAAGCCCTCTTAAAATTCAACTCTGATAATGGCACCAATTTTTCCATAGTTCGCGGTCTTTGTGGACATTCACTTGGAAAAGACACCATACACGCAGGAATCACAATCCCAAATTACAAGAACCCTTCAGAAACCATATTAGATGAAATTGCTTTTGCAGTAGAGCCCTTCCTTACATACGGTCGCGGAGAAATCTACGAGGGAGCTGGCGGAGGGATTTTCGCGCTTTCGAAGGTTGGTGCAAAAGTCAGGGACAGCTATTCTCGTGAAATTCTTGCATTTATAGAAGAAAATTATAAAACACGTCCTTTCTGCACAAGATGGCTTGAGAAAGCAGGCTTTAGAAAACTCAGATTTGTTCTTTCAATTTTTGAAAAACAAGGAATCCTAAAACAATATCCACTACTCATAGAAAAAACGAAATCAGCAGTAAGCCAGTTTGAGAACACATTTCTTATTGCGAATGGCAATATTTTGATTACTACGAGATAGATTCGCAG
>RFHX01000351.1 GCA_003695725.1 Candidatus Schekmanbacteria bacterium | reverse complement strand
CCGTTGCCTGAAAAATTGAAAAATATTGGGCTTGAAGAAATTGCAGATGATGCCGCTAAGATTTTATCATAAATTTTGAATAAATGAAGAATATACACTATTCGCATAAGAATATGATAAACAATAAAACTTTCGCACTTGACTAAGAAAGTGTTTTTTTATAGAAGCCCATTTAGAATAATTAATGGAATGTAAGAATTATGAAAAAAAGCACTTATCTTTTTATTGCCTTTGCGATTTTTGTAGTAATTGCGCTGAATTTTCTTCCTTCACAGGAGATACCTTCACCTCCCGCAAACGAAATTCATAAAGAATATACTTCAGATGATGCGTGTCTCGAATGTCATGGTCCTGAAACTGACAATCCGATGGGCAAAAAGCATCCGCATGAACCAGAAAATTGTAAAAGATGCCACTTTGACAAGGTCTATAGAGAATTCAAAATTTTCAGATAACAAGTCTTCTTTTTACATTCAAAATTTATGATAAAATCTTAGCGGCATCATCTGCAATTTCTTCAAGCCCAATATTTTTCAATTTTTCAGGCAACGGTATTCCTGTCTCATTATCCCATCCACGTGCTCTATAATAATCGTCAAGCATTGCCTGAAAATTTTTGTAACTTAACTTTTCTCCTTTTGATGGACCGCCATCTGTCGGTTTTTCAAAAAAGAGAGAAGGCACTTTGTCATCATTTCTTCTGTGTCCAGCCATCTTGACGCTAAACATCCTTTCTACATTATAGATTCTTTCTGAAGCCATTTGAACATCATCAGCAGAAAATTTCACACCAGTAGAAAGCTCGAGCATCTGCGCAAAGTCATCAAAAGTAAAAACCTGATAACCAGCGCTTAATATGTAAAAAATCTTGCAAGTACCGAGGCAATCAGGCACTGTTGTCATATCCTGTATCCATTTTAGCGCCCCGCCCTTACCTTTGATTCCCTTAGATTTTAATGCTTCTTCTCCATACTTATTCTTTAAATAATCTATTGGCATTACATCATCTATCAATAATCCTCTCAAATGGTCTGCACCCCTCGTTGATGTTGCATAACCGAGGACAATACCGTGTTTTACTCTCATATCAGCAGGCACGCTTTGCCCTTTTATTGTATGAGCATATTTTTCAGCTTCTCCTCCAATTTTTTTAGCCGCTCTTTCAACCCCTTCTGAAAGAATTTCCCCTATCCCTTCACGCCGTGCAATTTTTTCGATCAAACTATGAACTGCCTTGTAATCTCCCCATTTGAGCTCAATACCGTCAGTATCTTCCTTAGAAAGAATTCCCCTCTGGTAAAGCTCCATAGCAAAAGCTATTGTGTTTCCTGTTTCTATACAGTCCACTCCTAAGCGGTTGCTCAACTCGTCAGCCTTTAATAAAGCAGGAAGAGAAGTAACCTGCGGCTGCGTCCCCCATGACCACATTGCAGCCAGCTCAGGACCTTCCCCGCTAAGTCCTGAAAATTCACCATCTTTTACTTCATAAAGGCGTCCGCATCCTATACTGCATCCGAAACAGGCTTTTATATGTGTAATATATTTTTGATGCATAATACGGGGATCAATATCTTTTATGCCTTCGAAGATAGTTGTTTGTAAATTCTTGGTTGCAGGTGAATATCCACTGGTTACCTCCGGTATAACACCGCCGGGAGTTCCATAAAGAGTCATATCATCGCGGATATGACTTTTTATTACATCAAGCGCTTTTCTTTTAAAATTTGCCTTGTTTGCTACTCTTAATGGTTTAAATCCTTTGAGGACTACTGCTTTAAGGTTTTTCGAACCCATTACAGCCCCCATTCCCTTGGCTGCTGCACGCTTAAGCCCGTGCATAATGCTTGCAACACGGGCTAAATTTTCTCCTGCTATGCCAATACAGGCAATTTGATAATCTTTGTCTTGATATTTTTTCCTCAACAATCTTTGCGTATCCCAACAATCAAGCCCCCATAATTCTTCCGCATCCTCTATAGAAATCCCTTCTCTATCTATTTTGAGATAGACAGGCTTTTCAGCCCTGCCTTCAAAGACAATATGATCAAAGCCGCAAAATTTCATTTCAGAAGCAAAAAATCCTCCTGCATTTGCATCACCATGGCCTGAAGTTGTGCTGGAAAGTGCTGTGACTGTAAAACGACAAGAAGCGGGCATCATTGTGCCGGCAAGAGGGCCTGTGCCAAAAATAAGAAGATTTTGAGGATCGAAAGAATCGATTTTTTCTTTAACACCCTTATAAAGCAGATATGAATTTACTCCCCTTCCACCGACAAATTTTTTGAGAATAGAATTTTCCATTTCTTCAATATGAAATTTATTCTCTGTAAGATTTACCCTTAAAAGCTTACCTGTCCACCCATACATAACATTTCAATCCGAGTTAAATTTATCCTCTATTCAGTAAAAGAAAGAATATCCCGAGGACATATATTTACACATTCAGGATTTCCTTCACAAAGGTCGCATATTAATGGTAGATTTTCTTCTTCATCAAAAGAAACTGCATTATAAGGACAACCTTTTACACATTCATGGCATCCCGTACATTTTTCAATATCAATCTCAATTATATTTTCTTTTCTATATAGGGCTTTCTGAGGGCAAGATTCTATACATTGTGGAAAATCACAGAATCTACAAAGATTTGGTTTGGTACTTTTAAAATTTTCTTCCTCAACCTTTATTCTGGAAAGCCATGGAGCAAAGAAACCTTTATGTGAAAAAGCGCAAACAATCTGGCATAATTTACAACCCGAACAATTTTCAGGATAAGTTGCTTTTTTTATCTTTATTTTTTTCATAACTTTCATATCATTAATTTACCTAAAAACTATGAAAAATGAATAAATGTTGTCAAGAATGATGTATCAATTAGGAATCATACAATGGTCAAAGAATACGAAGCGGCAATAATAGGAGGCGGAATTGTAGGCGCAAGTATATTTTATCACCTCCTTAATTCAGGAAAATTAAAAAAAATCGTTCTTCTTGAAAAAGATAAGATGCTTGGCACAGGAGCAACAGCAAAAAGTGCAGGTGGGATAAGACATCAATTTTCAAGTGTTGAAAATATATTGATGACAATCGAAAGCATCAAAATTTTTGAAGAAATTGAAAAAAAGACTGGTCTATCCATAGGTTTCAAAAAAAATGGCTATTTGATTCTTGCTTCCTATGAGGATACGATGAATCAATTGGCGACTATAAGCAAAAATCTAAAAAATCTTGGAATTGAGTATCTGCTATTAAATGGAAAAGAAATCAAAAAAAAGTTTCCTTTTCTAAACACGGAAAATATTATTGGTGGATTATTTACTCCAAATGACGGTTATCTCGACCCGCATACCGTGCTTTACAATTTCTTAATTCTGTCAAAAGATAAAAATGGAGAGATAAAAAAATCAACAGAGGCAGTTAGAATTGAAAAGCAGAAGCATAGTGCCTTCATAATCGAAACATCATCGAATGAAAAAATAAAAGCAGACATTGTAATAAATGCGGCCGGCCCTTGGCTTGACAATGTGAATAAGAAGTTAAAGATAAATCTCCCTTTAAAAACCTGCCAAAGACAGATTTTCGTAAGCTCAGATAATTCTATTATCCCCAAAGATTCACCTCTTATAATTGATTTTGACAACCCTTTCTATTTTAGGCCTGAAGGCGACACAATTCTTTTGAGTGCATCGGAAAAAAAAGAAGTTGATGTAGAAAAGTGTATTTTCAACTATAATGATACTGATGAATTGATAGCTAAGGCAATAAATAGAGTACCCGCCTTTCAAGACATATGCCTAAAAACAGGATGGGCAGGATTGAGGACTATCACCCCTGATTACAATGCAATCATTGGAGAAAGTGAAAAAATCAGCGGTTTTTATATAGCAGGCGGATTTAGCGGACATGGTGTAATGCATAGCGCATCGGCAGGTAAATTTCTTGCTTCTTCAATAACTGGAAGTGATTTTGACAACTCGCTGTTAAAACACTACTCGCCGAAAAGATTCTCCAATAAAAAAACTGGTTTTTTTGAAAAAGGAGTTATATGATAATAGACAATAGTCTTATTAGAGATAACCCTATTTTTTGCATAAAGTGTTGCACAAAACTGTGAATATGTTAAAATTAGCAAAAATTATATAAAGGAGTTTATTTATGGCTGAAAAAGCAGCAAACAATGATGCTCGTAAAAAAGCGCTTGATCTCGCTTTTGCACAAATCGAAAAACAGTTTGGCAAAGGCGCAATTATGAAGTTAGGGTCAAAAGATATTGCATTGGATGTAAAAGTAATTCCAACCGGTTCAATCGGCTTGGATATTGCACTTGGAATTGGAGGATTACCGAGAGGAAGAATTATTGAAATATATGGACCTGAAGCATCAGGGAAAACTACACTTGCACTGAGCGCAATCGCTGAAGCTCAAAAAGAGGGTGGAAATTGTGCTTTTATTGATGCAGAGCATGCTTTTGACCCAACCTATGCTTCACAGATTGGAGTTAATACTGATGAGCTTTTGATATCACAGCCTGATACCGGAGAACAAGCCCTTGAAATTGCAGAAACCCTTGTCCGAAGCGGAGCAATAGACCTTATAATCATAGATTCCGTTGCAGCTCTTGTTCCACGTGCTGAAATTGAAGGCGAAATGGGTGATAGTCATATGGGGCTTCAGGCACGTCTTATGTCGCAGGCATTGAGAAAACTTACAGGAATAGTGAGTAAATCAAATACGGCTATGATCTTTATAAACCAGATAAGGCAGAAGATTGGAGTTATGTTCGGAAATCCTGAAACAACAACGGGAGGGAACGCCTTAAAATTTTATTCTTCTGTGCGTCTCGACATCAGGAGAATCGGACAAATCAAGGATGGTCAGCAAATTACAGGCAATAGGACGAGAGTGAAAGTGGTCAAGAATAAACTCTCTCCGCCCTTTAAAGAAACTGAATTTGATATCGTCTATGGCGAAGGTATCTCCAAAGAAGGAGACCTTTTAGACAAAGCCGCTGAATTGGGAATAGTTGAAAAAACCGGCTCATGGTATTCATACAAAAATGAAAAAATCGGGCAAGGCAGGGAAAATGCAAAATCCTTCTTGAAGGAACATAGAGAAATCTTTGACAAAATATTGGATGAAGTACTTACAAAGACAGGATTGAAGAAGAAAGTAGCTGGAGAGGAAAAAGAAAAATCTTAAATATTTTTATATACTGTTCTAATGGCAAATTTGGGAAGCCACCCTCTTTTGCCATCTGCAAGTTCAATTTTAAACCAATTGTTATTCTCTGCAAGGACATACACTAAACTTCCTTCATGAAGTTTAAAAAGCGTTGCAGATTTTAAATCATTGCCCGATTTTGCATCAACTTCTGCAACGACAACAACTCCTTTTGTTATTACTTTATCATTATAATAAACAGCATAAAGCGTAGCTGATAGAAAAATAAATATCACTATAAAAAACCCTAAACATAGATTTATTATCCTGCCTTTAT
>RFHX01000350.1 GCA_003695725.1 Candidatus Schekmanbacteria bacterium | reverse complement strand
TTATGGAGAGTTTCGTGGGGAATACAACGCTATTGAGATTGTGAAAAAGTATAATCCTGAAACTCTTGTAATTGTTACACTTACTCCTTTTGAGGGCACGCCAATGGAAAATTGCGGCACTCCGAATATACGAAAGGTTGTCGAGTTGATGTGCAAAGCGAGGAAAACACTGAAAAAAACAGAGCTTTCTCTTGGTTGTGAACATCCTCGAAACAGAGAAGGGATAGAACTTGAAAAATATTCAGTATTGGCAGGAATCAATAGGATTGCAGTTTATTCTGATGAGGCAGTTAACATTGCCAAAGAATTAGGGCTCGAGATACATTATGCAAAAACATGCTGCTCTGTATCTATCAACTAAAGAAAGGAGATAAAAATGGCTGATAGCAAGGAAAAAAAAGGAAGAAATGCACGGGGGCCTGTAATAAAGGCGACCGTTGTAAGCATTAAAGGATTTTGTGAAGCAGGTCATAAGGTAGGCGATGAGTTTATCCTGAGTTTGCGCACTCCCGAAGGCTTATGTGTCGATGCCTGTGTCAATATAGTTATAAAGCTAAGGAATATGCTTTTCAAGAAGGATGAGTTTTTCAAGGATAAGAATAAGAAGGTGCGCGTCAATTGCCCTGATCTTCAAAATTATGTTGAATTTGAACTGGAAAGAATTGAAGATTAGATGTGTGAACATTTCTAAATAATATTCGAATAATTCTTGACAAAAATATTGACTTACGAGATACAATCAATGTTTTTTTGAAAAATTTGTTGGGTGATAAATTTCAAACATAAAGAAGAGGATGGGATATGCTGAAGAGAGTGAAAAATGTTTTCGTTTTTTTCCTTTTAATGACTCTTGTTATCTCAGGAGTTTCATTTGCTCAGAATGTAGGTAAGGTAAAAGGTAAGGTAATAGATGAAAAGAGTAAACAGCCGTTGCCGGGTGTTACGATTACAGTGGACGGCACTGACGCCATTGCTTTTACAGATGAGAATGGAGCTTATGAATTGGAACTTCCTGAAGGAACATATGTTTTGAGGACTGAATTTTTAGGTTATGTTCCCGGTAAAGCTGAAAATGTTGTGGTAAGCAGTGAAAAAGCGAATGTTGTCAATTTCTCGATGAAGGAAGCTGCCGCATTTACAGGCGAGGAAGTTGTTGTTACAGGCGAGAGATTGAATGTTCCTCTTTCAAGAGCAACGGCATCGGTTTCAGTTGAAAGCTCAAAGAAATTCGAGTTTGTATCAGGCGCAGAGGATGCAGGTGACCTTCTTAAAAGTACGCCGGGAATTCAAATGGAAAGTGTCGGAGGCGCTGGTTCTGAGAAGAGAATAAAGATTAGAGGACAAGGTTCACCTATTAATAACAATAGAGTATTGCTTCTCATAGATGGTGTCCCTGCCCAAAATCCTCGTGTTGGAACGGCTGATATTTCTGATTTCCCTGTTGAAATGATTGAAAGAATAGAAGTTATGAAAGGCGCCGCATCTGCAATTTATGGTGGCAACGCACAATCAGGTGTCATCAATATCATCACAAAAAAGGGAAGAAAAAAACCTATCTTTAAGTTTGATATGAAAGTTAGCACTTATCAGCATCGCCACGATGCTAATCAGGATTGGACGCAGTATTATGGGGTCTTTCACAGTTGGGGCGGAAAAAATTGGGATTATTCCATAAGCGGTTCTTATCTCTTTTCAAAAGGGCTTACTTATGCCGAAACTAATAAATTGGCAGTTTCGGCTGCTAGACAAGGTTATATAAAAGTCAATTATCCGGGATTTCCCGATTTTGAACCTAATAAACCGGCAACAGCTCCGCCTTATTTCAATTATAATCCGAATGTTGTTTTTGATACCAGTGACCTCGATGATGCAGAGAATTATAATGTGAATGTAAATTTCGGATTCAAGCCATTCAAAGGGAATCAAGTTAGAATCAATACTGGCTATGCCTTCAGGCATGCTCCTAATTTCTTTGGCTCATTTACGGTCCCATCAATAGACCTCGTTACACGAAACAGAAGAGAATGGCTCAGTTTTACAGATACTTGGGAGATTACGCCAAAGCTTACCTATGCATTGAAATTTAATATGGATAAAATTTCTAATACGGGTGACTTGTTCTTTTTCTCTAGTGATTACCAGTCGAAAAGGAAGGCAAAATATTATGCAAGGACTGGAGAAGACCCTCAAGAAGATATTGATTTTTGGAAAGCAACAGGTGTGCCATTGAATCTTTCTCCTTTTAGGTATTTTTCCAAAGATTGGGGAATAGATAATTCTATAACCTTTGTTTCTGATATTTTTGAACCTGAAGGCAATAGCTTGACTATTGGTCATGCTTTTAGATGGGAAAAGGTTGACCTTCCTCCTTCAAAGAATGAAGGTTTAAAGCAGTATCTTGAAACACCTCAGCATAGAAAAAGCACAGCGATTTACTTTCAAGATTTACAGAAGATTGGAAAGCTCAATATAAATATTGGCGGCAGATGGGAGCAGATTACACATTTTATTGATGATTTTGATGATGAATTTTCTCCTCGATTTGCTGTCAACTATGAGATTAGTCCCGGGACAACCTTGAGAGCATCCGTTGGAAGAGCGTTTAGACCACCCGAATACAGCCATGTCTATTATTTTAAGGGGCAAGGTGGAAACTTCTTTGGGAATCCTGAATTGACTTATGATATTGCATGGAACTACGAACTTGGCTTGAAGTTTTTGACGAAATATGTCAGCGGTGATATTGCATATTATTATACTAAGTATTCTGACCAAGAAGTGGAAGTGCCTTTGCTTGCGGCAAATCCAGAGCTTGTAAATTTAGATAATCCGAAGAATGTAAAATTCTTCAAAATTTATAAGAAGAATAGAGAGATTTTAGGCGCTGATGTTGCAGATGCAGTTAACAAGGTTCTCAACTATTATATTGATAGTGGATTAGTTTCAAAGGAAGAATTCATCGGTGTACCTCGTGCTAGGACATGGATTAATAGAGGTACTGCAGTATATCAGGGTTTTGATACGAGCTTTGATATAGAAAATCCATGGCTTCCTAATCTCAATTTGAATCTAAGCTACTTGTTTACGAGAGCAAGGGCAGGTAATGTAAATCCCTTTGATTTTTCACAAGGAGGAGCTCCACAACCCGTTAAAGCTCCAAATTTTGTTACAGATGCAAGGCGTGATGTAGTTCCTCTAAATATTCTCGAAGTTGATGG
>RFHX01000349.1 GCA_003695725.1 Candidatus Schekmanbacteria bacterium | reverse complement strand
TGCCATTGTAGCACGTGTGTAGCCCTGGACATAAAGGCCATGAGGACTTGACGTCATCCCCACCTTCCTCCGACTTATCGCCGGCAGTCCCCTTAGAGTGCACCCGAAGGTTAGCAACTAAGGGCAGGGGTTGCGCTCGTTGCGGGACTTAACCCAACATCTCACGACACGAGCTGACGACAGCCATGCAGCACCTGTCATCCCGTTCCTCAAAGAGGCACTCCCATATCTCTATGGGATTCGGGAGATGTCAAGCCCAGGTAAGGTTCTTCGCGTATCGTCGAATTAAACCACATGCTCCACCGCTTGTGCGGGCCCCCGTCAATTCCTTTGAGTTTTAGCCTTGCGACCGTACTCCCCAGGCGGGGTACTTAATGCGTTAGCTACGGCACAGGGAGGGTTGATGCTCCCTACACCTAGTACCCATCGTTTACGGCGTGGACTACCGGGGTATCTAATCCCGTTCGCTCCCCACGCTTTCGCGCCTCAGCGTCAGTATCAGTCCAGAGAGTCGCCTTCGCTACCGGTGTTCCTCCCAATATCTACGCATTTCACCGCTACACTGGGAATTCCACTCTCCTCTCCTGAACTCTAGTTGGATAGTTTCAAGCGCAATTCCATGGTTAAGCCATGGGCTTTCACGCCTGACTTATCCAACCGCCTACGCGCCCTTTACGCCCAGTAATTCCGAACAACGCTTGCCCCCTCCGTATTACCGCGGCTGCTGGCACGGAGTTAGCCGGGGCTTTTTCTGGTGATACCGTCAAGCCATCTCAATATTCTCAAGATGGTGTTTCGTCTCACCTAAAAGGAGTTTACAACCCGAAGGCCTTCATCCTCCACGCGGCGTCGCTGCGTCAGGGTTTCCCCCATTGCGCAAAATTCCCCACTGCTGCCTCCCGTAGGAGTTTGGGCCGTATCTCAGTCCCAATGTGGCCGATCACCCTCTCAGGTCGGCTAACCATCGTAGCCTTGGTAGGCCATTACCCTACCAACAAGCTAATGGTACGCGAGCTTATCTTGAAGCGATAGCTTGCAAGCAGAGGCCATCTTTAACCGCGCTACTTGTGTAGCGTGGTCTTATGAGGTATTAGCTTCGCTTTCGCAAAGTTATCCCTCACTTCAAGGCAAATTACTCACGCGTTACTCACCCGTCCGCCACTTTACTCTCTGTCCGAAGACAGATTTCTCGTCCGACTTGCATGTGTTAGGCACGCCGCCAGCGTTCGTTCTGAGCCAGGATCAAACTCTCCACTTAAAATTTTTCCTGCACACAAGTACAGGCTTTTTTCAAGTTTGTAGAGTTCGCCCGCAGGCTAGAAGATCTCAATCTCAGGATTGTCAAAGAACAAGATGATATTATAAATACAAACTGTTTTTCTCTTTGTCAAGATTCAATTAATCTTGAAAGTGTGCCTTTATATAGGCAAATATATAAAGTTGTCAAGAAGAAAAAACAAAAAAAATTTGCGATCAAAAATTTTTTCAGTAGATTGATACAAATACCTCTTAATGCTCTATTTAAATAAGATAATATATATATCATAAAAAGCAATAATACTTTTAAAAATAGGAAATTTTTTATGGAATGGCTTCAGAGAAATCTCTATTTCTTCTTTTTCAGAATATTATCAAAATCTTTCATAATCCGTTTTGCCCGCCACTCTGAAACAAGAAAAGGATACTCACTCTGTGATGAAATTGCTTCGTATTGTCCATCTTTTTCATCAAAAAAGGAAATCGAATAGCTGTTTGCACCTGATAGAATGACCTTATAGATGGGATTTCTGAACTCGTCCTTTTTCTTATCCTCGATAAACCTGTCACAGGTAAAGTCTTTCAACATATTGATAATCTCTGTAATTTGACCTTCAATAACATCCTTACCATCTTCTGTCTGCCATTTATAAGAAATTTTTTCTTTTTCTTTAGTTTTCTTTTCTTCCTTTTTGTCTTTATTTTCTGTTGGTTTTTTCAAAAGTATTAATTTCTTCTTATCCTTAATAAGAGTTACTTTGGTAATTTCTTCATTTATCTCCCATATTTTTTTATTACGCAAATCATCGACATCTTTATTAAAAGCACTTCTGAGATTACCCTCTGCATGATAAACTCTATAATCATCATCCAATCTAATAAAGGTATGTCTGCTAGATGAAACCGGTTTTCCTATAAATATCTTTCTTACAGGTTTATCACTTTGATATAATTCTACTTCGATCCTGTTTTCTTCATCAAGTTTATAAACTTCATATTTCTTAGATTCAGAAGCAAGCGCTGTCAGTTTCACTTTACTGGCTTTATCGATCAGGTTTTCAATTTTCTCTTTGTCAGCAGGATACTCCTTGGGCATTATGACCCAATTGGCACCTTTTTTCTCAACATCAATTACTTCACTACCTTTCTTGATTTTTATCTTTGAAATATCTTTTCTTTCAATATTGCGAAGATGAGGTAATTCATAGTTTGTTTTGTTTTTATTCTGAAATACGATATATGCCAAAAGAACAACAATAATAACTGGTAAAACTATATATTCTTTTTTAAATTTCATTTTACCTTATTCGCTAAAAATTCTTTTGATTGTTTTTTTCCTTGCTATTCTCCTAAGCCAAACAATTATACCCGCAATTATAACCAATGCAGGCAACCCGGCAATATTAATTGTTTTGATTGCTGTCCTTGTCCCAGCAGTTACTTCCTTCAATGGATTAAACCTTTGTGTTTTGCTTCTCATCAATGCATTTTCTTCTCTATTATTTACATAATCGATTGCATTCATTAAAAATTGGGAATTTGGACTCTTACCGTCTTCATCAACTACATTGTCCTTTATTATTTCAGATGTGCCTATTATAAATATTTTGGCTGGCTTCCCTTTCTTTATTGTTCTTTCTTCTGCTTTAATTTCCTTTCTAATCTTCTCTCCTGCCGTTTTTTCTTTCTTTCCTTTCTTTTCACTATCTTTTTTATCTTTCTCAGTCTCCTTTACAGGAACTGGCTTGTCAGCAAAATAACTTGAAAACTCCCCTTCTACCACATAGGCAAGAGGAAATTTCTGGAATTTCTTTTCATCTGATGGAGGCTCCAAAAAGAGAGGATTAAGTTCTATTCTTCCTGACATTTCCCATGACTTGTCAGAAGAAGAAAAGAGTTTTATTGCTCTCAATTTATTTTTCTTAATCTTTTGATTGTCAACATCTATTGCCGCCGCCTTAATAAGAATCAATCCCTTTATATTCTGCAAAAATCTAACATCTTTATTGATATATCTATTCCTAATAATTGGCGCATAGTAAATCTTTCTCTCACCACCCCCAAAGGCTTGAGGTATTTCCTGCTTATAGCAACTTTTATCAAGAATATAAGACTGTCTTACAGAAATTCCATAATGTTCCAACAACTTTTCAAGGCCGGTTTTGACTGGCAAATACAATGGCCTCTGATTTTGTCCAAACATAAATTGATTTTTTTTATTTGGTCTTACCTCATTATAGGCATCATAAAAAATAATAAGATTTCTGCCTTTCATCAAAAACTGGTCTATCTGATAAAGCTCATAATCTGTGAATTTCTTTTTAGCACCTGCTATGATTAACGAAGTTAAACTTTCAGGTATTTCTCCGTCTTCTTCAAGATTCACTTCTCTAATGGAATAATCCTCAGATAATAGTTTTTTAAAGTTCGATATGGATGTTGAGTCGTTTCTTCCAAATGAGGCTATTCCTGAAGAAAGAGGGACGGTATTATGGTCAGTAAGGTAACCTATTTCTTCATTAACATTGATTAGATTATCAATAATGCCATTGATTTTCTCTTTTAGGTCATCAATGTCTTCAAGTTGATATTGGGTACCAAAAAGAGGCAAACGAAATACATTTATTAGTTCTACTATTTCGTATTTATTTCCATATTCAACAACAATGCCTGCAAAGCCTTTTCCTGCCGGTACAGTTTTTCTTCTTCTATCTTTAAAGCTTTCCCATTCAAGTTCCAAAATATTATATTTTTCTGCTTCCTTCTCAAACTTGGGTTCTGTCGAAGGATCAAGATGATAAAATTTCAGTCGTCCGTAGTTTTGAACATTCAGTTCATCAACCATTTTTTTTATCTTCTTTGGGATCTCTGAAAGGCCGGCAAGATTTAGATATGGTCCAACAATTTCTAATGAAGAAGAAAGAAAAAGTTTTACATTTATATCGCTTTCAAGATTCAGTAACGCGCTTATCTTATTATTCAATTTTCTTATTTTCGATGTAATCTTATATTCAAGCCCATCTGTCGATGTCAGTGTTGGAATTGTCTCTACAAGGTCGCCATGAATAAAAACTACACCCATATAGGCATTTTGGAATTTTACTTCGTCCTGTTCTATCTTTTGTATCTGTATAGGATAGATACCATAGCTCCTTGCAAGGTCTTGTATTTCATCATTCTTTGCACCGCCTTCACTCGATATTTCATAAAACTGGAAATTGAAAAATTTATTACTTACAACTGAATATTCTTCCAAGAGGTCGTGCAGATATCTTTCAATATTGTTATAAGGTGCCGGGAGCCCTTTCGTAAAAAAGGCTTTGATTGTAAGTGGTTCAGAAAGCGATGATACTGCCTGAATACTTGCTGAAGAGAGGGAATAGATTTTGTTCTTTGTCAAATCAATTCGAAAAAAAAGTGTTACTGCCGCAATATTGATGAGAATAACTACAATAAAATAAGTCAAAAACTTGAAAAATTTACCCTTCTCGATAATCTTAATCATCTTGTTTATTTTATATTTTCTCCTCAACAATTAAAGTTGTTGCATAAAGCATTATAAAGCACACGCTTACGAAATAGAGTAAATCGCGGGAATCAACAATTCCCCGTGAAATATTTTGAAAATGATAATCTGCGCCTAAAAATTGAAATAATCCCAAAAGTAATGAAGGTATAAAAAATAAAATCTTATCAATTAAAGTTAGAAAAAAACATATAGCCATAGCTATAATAAATGCAATAATCTGATTCCTTGTAAGAGATGATGCAAAAAGTCCAATAGCAGAAAATGCAGCAGCAAGAAAAAGAGCTCCAACATAGCCACCAATAACAGTCCCCCAATCAAGGTCGCCAAGCAATGAAATAAATATTCCATAACTAATCGTAGGCAAAAGCATAATGAAAACAAATGCCTCTGCGGCAAGAAACTTACCAATGACGACATCTTTTGTGGACAATGGCATAGTTAACAAGAGTTCATATGAACCGGTATTAAATTCCTCAGAAAACAACTTCATTGTAACAGCAGGTATGAAGAAGGAAAACATCAGTGGAAGAAGTGAAAAGAAACTCCTAAGCTCCGCTTGATTATATATGAAAAAAGTTGAAAAGAAGAACCATCCAGAAAGAGCAAGAAAAATAGTGATTACAATGTAGGCAATCGGTGATACAAAATATGTTTTAAATTCTTTCTTAAATACCTGAATTATTCCGTTCAATTTACTTCTCCACAGTGAGCTCTCTAAAAATTGTTTCGAGAGTTCGTGTTTCTCTGTAAAATTCTAAAAGAATCCAGTTTCGCTCTTTAATTATATTGTAAACATCAGCTCTGATATCTGTGTCCTTCTTAATATTCAACTGAAGGTCAACAGTACCATTATCTTCATTCTTCAACAAAACCTTCTCAACACCTGCAAGAGAAACGAATGCTTTCTCTGCTTCCTCAAAATTGCAGTTTTGTAAGGTAATATTCAACATCGACTCATTTCCGCTTTTTTGCTTGATTTCATTAGTAGAACCATCTGCAACTATCTTTCCTTTATTGATGATAACTATCCTGTCGCAAGTTGCTTCAGCTTCACTTAAAATATGCGTTGAAAGAATAACTGTTTTTTCCTTTCCGATTTCTTTAATTATTTCCCTGATTTCTATTATCTGATTTGGGTCAAGCCCTGAAGTGGGCTCATCGAGTACAAGAATTTCCGGATTATTCATCATTGCGTGCGCAAGACCAACTCTTTGTTTATATCCTTTGGAAAGTTCATTTATTGATTTATGCATTACATCGCTAATAGCACAAAGACGACTCAATTTTTTAATTCTGTTATCCCTTTCTTTTGGATCAATTTCACGCACAGCAGCAACAAAAGAAAGGTAATCATAAACAAGCATATCAGGATAAATTGGTGCAGCTTCCGGTAAATAACCGATCAGTTTTTTTATTTCCAGTACATTGTCGTAAATATTGTAATCTTTAACCTTGATATTTCCAGATGTAGGTTTCATAAAACAGGTGAGAATTCGAAGCGTGGTAGTTTTTCCTGCGCCATTAGGGCCTAAAAGTCCAAGGATTTCACCTTTTTTTATCTTAAAACTGACATTATCAACAGCACAAACATCGCCATAATATTTGCTGATAGAATCAATCTCAATCATTTGAACAAACTGAATTATAAAGACTTAAAATCATTAAAGCCTATTAGCTTTAATCAATCAATGGTATTGCTAACAGATAATGCCTTAAAAATTTAAGAGAAAAGAAAATTTAACCTCTCGCATTTGATTGCTGATGATAATTTTGAGAAATTTTATATCAATTAATTTTTTTTTGTCAATAATGAGATAGAATTATTTTGAAAACTATTCTTAGGACATAGACAACTGAATGCTTCAATAAGTTTGTCCTGTATAAATGGCAAATCAACTATTCTTTTTTCTTGTGAGGGCATTTGA
>RFHX01000348.1 GCA_003695725.1 Candidatus Schekmanbacteria bacterium | reverse complement strand
ACTTATTAAGCATCAATTCTTCTTAAATATGGAGAGAGGTTAAAATAAAAAAATCTTATTATTTTCTTTCTTTATAAAGCTGTTCCTGTCAGGTTATATAACCTTCATTAAACTCTTAACTTTTTTATTTTGTCATTGATAAAGCTATACAACTTATAAAAGATGGAGTTCTTTATCTTCCATATTACTTTCTCGAGTTCTTTTACCTGTTGTTCTAAGTGAAATACCTTATCTTCTCTTACTATCAAAAGATACTCTGTCAAAGACATCGATGACTCTGCCATTTGATTTAAGTCTGCCAATGATTTTTTTTGAAGCAAAATTAGTGAAGGGTGGTCATTGACATATTTTTCATACTTCTTGTATATTGTTTTTTTCGTTTCTACAAATTCCTGCCATTTGCTGAAGGTCATATTGCTGTTATCAAGGCGCAATCTCGTTTCAGATGTAAAATGAGGGACACAATGAAAATCATAATTTCTCGATAATCGTATTTGAAAATCCCAATCCTCAAAAACCGGTAAAGTCTCATCAAAGAAGCCTGCTTTTTCTACACAAGCTTTTTTGTGCATTACTGAATTTATAGGAATCAAATTCTCAATCAAAATCCTATCTCTGTCAAATTCATTTGCATATGGCATTTCCTTGAGAAATATTTTGTAATCACCTTTTTGAATTGGCGATTGTATGGCTCGATATGAGAGGCTGTAAACTACATCGCTGTTATTTTTTTTGGCTGTATCTATGAGAAGGAATAGGTGGTTATGGTAGAAGACATCGTCGTCATCGAGATAGTTTAAATAAATTCCTGATGCATTTTTAATTCCAGTATTTCGCGCCGCAGCAAGCCCTTTGTTTTCGCTATGTTTTATATAAGTAATTCTTTCGTCATCATATTTCTCTATTACCGGTTGGACATCTTCTCCAGCATCATTTACGACGATGATTTCAAAATCCTGAAAAGTTTGCCCGAGAATGCTCCTTAATGCATCTTCGAACATTTTAGGGCGGTTATAAGTGGGAAGGATGACACTGACAAAGGGATTTTTACGCTTTTCTTTGTTTTGATTTCTTCTAATTAAAGCGTTTTGTCTTGCGATACGCGCGTATTCCTCCTGTTCAATTCTCTTTTTGTATGATGTACCATAAATGCTTCTTTTCCATAGATAGAGTGGTTTTTTAAGATTGGCAAGTTTAAATTTTTCCGACATTCTAAGCCACAAGTCATAATCTTGGGCATATGGAAAATTTTCATCGTAGCCGCCAATCTTTATAAAACTTTCCCTGCGCATCATAACAGTGCCATGACCAAAGCAGTTCTGTTCTATTAAATTTTTAGAAATTTCTTCATTCGTCAGCGGAATGTTGGTTGTTTCTATAATATTTTCTTTCTCATCGATTATGTGGTAATTTGAACCAACAACCGCAATATCAGGATTATCTTCAAGATATAAAATCTGAGATTCAAATCTGTCCTTTTTTGAAATGTCTTCCGGGTCTTGCCTAGCAATGTATTTACCTGAGGATATGGATATTGCTTTGTTTAAGGAGTAGGTCAAGCCATGATTTTCTTGTGTGATTATTTTGATTCTTGAATCCTTTTCTTTATATCCTGACAATATTGCAGGAGTGTTGTCAAAAGAACCGTCGTCAACAATAATAAATTCAAAATCTGAAAAGGTTTGTCCAAGAATGCTGTCTATTGTTTTGTCTAGTCCTGCTTCAGAATTATATACACTCATTACTACGCTTAATTTAGGCATAATTTATCTCGACTTAGAAAAAAACTCCTTTGCTTTTTCATTCAATCTTTTCCCAAAGAAAGGAATTTTCGCCGACTTTTTGCCTCCATAAAATTCATCGACTAAGTGATTATGTCCTTTCAAATATAGAAGGTTATTCTTATCTTTGTAAATATAGAGTTTTTTTGAAAGAATATACTGATAAAGTTCACTGCCGGGTATTCCAACGAAGATATTTATCCAAGTGGTTGTGGGTTTTATTTCTTCTATCAATTTTAAAGTCTGTTTTCTTTCGTCGAAAGTTTCAGTAGGCAATCCAACCATAACACTTGCGGCAGTCTTTATACCAATACTATTGCATTCTTTGAACACCCTCCTTATGTCTTCAACTGTGATATTCTTTTTTAGAAAAGAAAGCATCCTTTCACTGCCGCTTTCTACTCCTAAATAGAGCCCTCTGCACCCTGCTTTATACATTTTTTCAAGTATACTCCTATCGAGAGAATCAATTCTGCTTTCACAAGCCCATTTTATTTTGCAACCTTTTTTGATTAAAAGCTCACAAAAAGTTTCAAGACGATTTCTGTTCAAAGTGAAATTGTCTTCTCTAAAATAAACTCCTGCAATACTATACTTCTTTTGGAGATAAACAATATCATCATAAATTCTTTGTGCGCTCATCATTGTGTACATCCTGCCCCAAATAGAGCTTACTGAGCAAAAGGTGCACGGAAATGGACAACCTCTGCTTGTATTCATTGGGAATACAGGGCTAATTCCAATCCATTCAAGGGAAAGGTCGTAGGGCAGTGAAATGAAGTAATCCCAAGCAGGATGAGGGAGAGAATCAAGGTCAGTTATCCTTTCAGAGCGAATTATTCTATCTTCAATGCCATTTGCTATTCTCAATATAGCTTCTTCCCCTTCTCCCTGCACAATATGGTCAACAAATTCAGGAATAGTTTCAACAGCAACGGAAGTATGAGGGCCGCCCACTGCAATTTTGCCCTTCCATTTTCCTCTTTCCCTCAATTTTTGTAATGCATTGAGCATTTTAAGAGTATCTTTGAAACAGATTGTATTTGCATAGATGCCTACTAAATCAATTTTTTCCTTTTT